>CAKQCC010000059.1 GCA_934216625.1 uncultured Lactobacillaceae bacterium | reverse complement strand
CGTCCGCAACCATTCAGTCAAGAACTGCTGGAAGGATTGCGACAATCACCGGTCAGTAATAGTGCGTTAACTACTTACCGACTTGCTTATCGGATAAACTTTAGCCAAATTGCTAAAGTTCAATCGATTAAACTCTCGACCGTTAAAGAGCACTTGCTGACCGTTGCAATTTTTAAGTCACAAACGTTTCCGTTTCGGCAATTTCTTCCTAAAGATTTAATTAAAAAATTTCAGCAAATTTATTCGGGAAACCAGGACGATTGGCAATTTAACCGGTTCCAGCAGGCCTTTAATCAACCGGTTGATTTCTTCTATTTTCGGCTTTATCAAATTATGAGGAGCAATAATGATTAATTTTCATCAGCGGTTGCTTAGCGCTTTGCGTCAGAATTTTAATTTTAATCATTTTCGACGTGGTCAAGAACCGGTGTTGCAATTTTTGTTAAACGGAAAAAGCGTTTTGGCCGTTTTACCGACTGGTTCGGGGAAAACTTTGATTTATCAATTATTTGGGCTCATGAGTCATCAACCGGTTTTAATCGTGTCACCGTTATTGTCGTTGATGCAGGATCAGGTGGCCCGAATGCAATATTTGGGGATCAGGAACGTGGTGGCGCTTAATTCTAGGCTGACGGCGTTTCAGAAACGGCTGGTTCTAAAGCACCTCAATCGTTACCGCTACGTTTATATCTCGCCAGAGATGCTTTCGAATCTTTGGGTGATGAACAATCTTAGACGTCAGCAATGGGGATTAGTGGTAATTGATGAAGTTCATTGCGTAGTCCAGTGGGGGCCTGATTTTCGTCCTGAGTATTTAAGTCTAAAATCGAATTTAAGGAAATTGGGTAATCCCCAAATTTTGATGCTGACCGCAACCGCAAATCATCAAACCCAGAACAACGTTCTTCAAAAATTAGGCTTCGCTGACCACCAGATTAAAAGGGTTGTCGATTCCGTTGATCGACCCAACATCTTTTTAGCAATTAAAGAAGTTAGCAGTGAGCTTGCGAAAAACCGGGTTTTAATTCGGTTGATTAATCATCTAAAACTTCCCGGAGTGGTTTATTTTTCCAGCCGAAAGCAAGCTAACCAGATTGCAGAATTGATTCGAAATCGATGCCATTTGAGGGTTGAAGCTTACCATTCTGGATTGGATCAAGAATCTCGGTATAAAATTCAGCACCAGTTTATGAATGACCAGCTAGATTTGATTTGTGCAACCAGTGCCTTTGGAATGGGAATTGACAAGGATAATCTACGATTTGTAATCCACTATCATTTACCAGCTAGCGTTGGGACTTACGTTCAGGAAATTGGCCGTGCGGGCCGGGATGGTCAGCAGAGTATTGCAATTTTACTGTACCAACCCGGTGACGAAAACCTTCCGTTCGAATTATCAATCGGGAATCTACCGTCTAACGATTTAATTTATGATTTTTTTAAAAATCCAGCTAAGTTCAAAAAATATCGGCATCGGGTTAGTCAAATCGCAATTCTTGAATATTATTTAACTCATCATTTCAGTTTTCGACAGACCGTTGCGGTTTTTGATCGTTGCCGGGCTCGACGTGAGGCTGAACTTCAAGCAATAATCAGGTATGCTAACTGCCGAAGCTGCTTGAGAAAGCGGCTTTTGAGTTATTTTGACGAAGATTTTGACGACCATAATCAACATTGCTGTAACCTAGGTCAACAAATTAAGCTACGACCGCTTCATCTGTACGTTGACCATCATCACCAAAATGATTCAAAGGCGCTATCATGGCGGCCAATTATTAATCGATTATTCAACGTCACAAATTAAGGCCGAAAATGTTAAAATACTCACGAGGTGGAAGAATTTAATGAACCGTAAACGAAATCGACACAATGATCAACTTTGGAATCAAACTTTTAATAACGTTCGTGATTCGCAGGGGAACCTTTCGAGAACTAAATTACATCAGCAAAGCCATAATAATAACGTAATTACGATCATTTTGGTTGGCATTATTATTGTAATCGCAATTTTTGCTTTGATTTATGGATTGGCGAATAATACTTTAGGTCACGGCGGTAATCACCATGAACAAACCACCCGGGTTCATCATTTAAAGCATCGCCATCACAAGTCATCCCCCAAAAAGCATTCTAAACCTAAGGACTCAAATCAAACTTCTCTAGCTCCCGGTTCTCGCTCGACTTCACAACCCAACGGTAATCAAAGCCCAGTAAGTCAGCCTAAAGTTAAACATAAATCAAGCCAGACTAGTTCACAAAACAAACCGCAGACTTCAAAAGGCCCGAATTCAAATAATTCACGGAACAATAATTTAAATCCTAAGACTAATCCGGTACGTTCTAATCAGCCTTCAGTACCGACTAAGTCAAGAAATTAAAATAGTTTAAGGTGATTTAATGCGAAAAAACGGATTACAAATCGCAATCGACGGACCAGCGTCGGCTGGCAAAAGCACGGTTGCTAAATTAATTGCCAGGAAATTCTCTTATATCTATTGTGATACGGGCGCAATGTATAGGTCAGTTACGCTCAGCGCGATGAATCATCATTTACAACTAACCGATCAGCGAGCAATCATGAAAATGATGAATCATTTAAGCATCAGTTTTAAACCGGGGAAACAACAGCAAAAAGTATTTATTAACGACCGTGAAGTTACCCTTCAAATCAGGAGTGAAGCGGTCACCAATTCAGTTTCTACGGTCGCGGCATTGCCGGCGGTCAGGAAAGAGTTATCTAATCGTCAGCGGCAGATTGCGGAAGACGGCGGAATCGTGATGGACGGTCGCGATATTGGAACCACGGTTTTGCCCGACGCCGAGGTAAAAATTTTCTTGGTTGCCGGAGTTGTTGAACGCGCTCGGCGCCGGTTCAAAGATAACGACCAGAAGGGAATCCACACCCCGCTTAACCAGTTAATCAAAGAAATTAAAGTTCGTGATTATAAAGACTCGCACCGAAAGATCTCACCGTTAGTTCAGGCTAAAGACGCGATTCGAATTGACACAACTCATTTGTCAATTTCAGAAGTCGTGAACCGGATCAGCAAAATCATCAACCAAAAATTATAAAAAACTTTATATTTGACTAGCATTTTAGAGTAAAATCGTCTAAGATACTAATTAGAGTCGTCGCAAGGAGGATATATTGGATGAGTCAAAATACTGATGGAAATAAGAATAAAAAATTAATGGAAGCTATTGATAGCGTCAAAACGGTTAACGTTGGTGACGTTGTCAAGGGTGAAATCCTAGCAATTGACGAAAGTGGACAAGTTGTCGTTGGAATTAACGATTCCGGTGTTGAAGGAATCATTCCGCGACGTGAATTATCTGCTCAGCCAATTGATGATGTCAAGAGTAAATTTAAGAAGGGCGACACCGTTAAAGTTGTCGTTATTCAACATATTGGAGACGATAAGGAAGGCGGTAGTTTCCTGCTTTCAATTCGTCGTCTTCAAGCTCGTAAGATCTGGGATAAGATTCAAGCTAAAGCTGATGCTAAGGAAACCATTAAGGTTCCAGTTCGCCGAGCCGTTCGTGGCGGTTTAGTTGTTAATGCTGGTGTCCGTGGCTTTATCCCGGCTTCAATGATTACCGATCATTTCGTTCGGGATCTGAATCAATTCCAGGGTCAGACTTTAGAATGTAAGATTATTGAAGTGGTTCCGGCTAAGAATCGCTTAATCTTATCACACCGAGCAATTGTTGAAGCCCAAAGAAAAGTTGCTCGTGATAAAGTAATGGCTAAGCTGAACGTTGGTGACGTCGTTACTGGTAAAGTCGTTCGTTTAGTTAGCTTTGGTGCTTTTGTCGACTTAGGTGGAATTGATGGCTTAGTTCACATTTCACAAATTGCTTATGAACACGTTGACAAGCCATCTGATGTTTTGAAAGTTGGTCAAGAAGTTAAAGTTAAGGTCATTAATATTGATGCTGACCGTAACCGAATTGCTTTATCGATCAAGCAGACGTTACCATCCCCGTGGGAAAGCGTTGAAGAAAAAGCACCTAAGGGTAGTATCGTTAAAGGTACCGTTCGACGTTTAGTTGACTTTGGTGCTTTTGTTGAAGTTTATCCTGGTGTTGAAGGATTGCTTCACATTTCACAGATTTCGCACAAACATGTTAATACTCCTAGCGACGTTCTAAAAGTTGGTCAAGAAATTAAAGTTAAGGTCTTAGATGTTCAACCAGAAAACCATCGTTTATCATTATCGATGCGAGCCTTAGAACCAGCTCCGAGTCGTGGTGATCGACGAGGTCGTCAAGCCGTTAACGATAATTCGACCCGAAATGCTCCTCGGGAAGACGAAGGTTTCGCTTTAGGTGACGAAGCTGGAAGTGCTTTACGTGAAGCTGCTAAGAAGTTAAAAAACAATAAGTAATAGATAATTAATTTCTAATTTTAAATTATCCCCCAATCTCTAAAAATTGGAGGATAATTTTTTATTTTAAGTTAAAGGAGGTTATTCAAATGAATCAACCAACCGTCGCCATCGTTGGTCGGCCCAACGTTGGCAAATCAACCATTTTTAATCGGTTAGTCGGCCACCGGGTTTCGATCGTTGATGATAGTCCAGGAATCACTCGCGACCGGATTTACGCCCACGCCGAATGGTTAGGTACTCATTTCAGTTTAATTGACACCGGTGGGATTGATATCGGTAACGCTCCGTTCATTAAGCAAATTACGGCCCAAGCTGAGATTGCGATCAACGAAGCTGACGTAATTATTTTTATGGTTAACGGCCAACAGGATTTAACCGCTGGCGATGACAAAATTGCTAAAATCCTTTACCGAACTAAAAAGCCGGTCGTGCTAGCCGTTAATAAAGTCGATAATCCTAGAATCAAGAACGGAATTTATAATTTTTATTCATTAGGCTTTGGAAAACCATACCCAATCTCTGGAGCTCACGGCCTAGGACTTGGCGATTTACTCGATCAAGTTCTCCGTAAATTCCCAACTGGTTTAGCTAACCATGATGACCACAGCATTCGGTTTAGCTTAATTGGCCGGCCCAACGTCGGTAAATCATCCCTGGTTAACGCCATCCTAGGCCAGAACCGGGTAATTGTATCGAAAAAGGCCGGTACGACACGGGATGCCGTCGACACCGAATTCAAAAGAAAGCATTCACTCTTTACGATCGCGGACACCGCTGGTTTACGGAAGCGCGGCAAAATTTACGAAAACGCTGAAAAATACAGCGTAATGCGTGCAATGAAGGCCATTGATAACAGTAACGTAGTGGTAGTGGTCCTGGACGCGGTCGAAGGAATCCGGGAACAGGATAAAAAAATTGCCGGTTACGCGCACCAAGCTGGAAAGGGAATTGTAATAGCCGTTAATAAATGGGACGCGTTTAAAAACAAAAATAACCAGAGTCAGCACGATTTTC
>CAKQCC010000058.1 GCA_934216625.1 uncultured Lactobacillaceae bacterium | reverse complement strand
ATCATCCCGTCCGAGCCGTGTGTGTTGGGGTTCCTAACGTTGGCAAGTCGACTTTGCTAAATCAGTTGGTTAAGCGCAGGGCTGCCCAAGTCGGCAACCAGCCCGGTGTTACTAAGGGACCGCAATGGCTTCGATCCGCTAGGGGACTGCTGTTACTTGATACTCCCGGGATCCTTTGGCACAAATTTCAAAACCAGATGATCGCCGATAAATTAGCGTTAGTTGGTTCAATTAAAGCTGGTCGATACTACAACGATGACGTTGCTTTATACGCGCTAAGTTATTTTAGGAAGTATCATCCCGAAGCTTTGGCACGTCGTTATCGATTGCAAACCGCCGATTTTAAATTAAATAACGCTAATTTATTGTTAAAGATTACTAAAAACATCGGGATGAGAAACGATTACGACCGAGCTTCACTCAGGATCATTCTTGATACCCGGAAGCAAAAATTAGGTCGGTTCACGCTTGATCAAATTCCGAGTCGGCGTCAAAATTGAAAACGGTCTCTCAAATTAAAAATGAACTAAGTCGCGTTCGAAGAATCAATAGTCCAATTCTTCAAGAATGGGTTCATGATCCTCGAAAGGGTGTTCAACGAGCGGTTCGTAGTCGACGCAGGCAATTAATTCGTTACCGAAACCGTCGACTTGCTTTTCACCGGCGTTTTAAATACGAAAACCGGCTTTGGCAAAATGGGCACCAATTAATTGCCGGGGTTGATGAAGTTGGTCGTGGACCGTTAGCTGGTCCGGTGGTAACTTGTGCAATGGTTTTACCGCGCAATTTTAATTTAGTGATGACGAACGATTCTAAGCAATTAACGCCTCGTGAACGAACGATCCTTTATCCCCAAATTCTGTCCCAGGCGATTGATTACGGGATTGGAATTGGCTCCAGGGAGCTAATTGACCGAATTAACATTTATGAAGCCGACCGATTAGCAATGAAACGAGCTATTTTAGCTTTAAGTTGCCACGTAAGCTATATAATCGTTGACGCAATGCAAATTGACGTTTCAACACCACAATTAAAACTTTATCATGGTGACGAAAAAAGTGTCTCGGTTGCCGCGGCTAGTATCGTAGCCAAAGTTTACCGGGATCATTTAATGGATAAATACGACCGAATTTATCCTCAATATGATTTTAAACATAACGCTGGCTATGGAACCCCGAAACACTTAGCGGCGCTGAAAAAATACGGTGTAACCCCGATTCACCGCCGAAGTTTTGCCCCGGTCCGTAGAATGCTTTAATTCTTTCGTATTTATTTAATGAGGTGAAACCTAAATGAAAACGAGAGAATTATTTTTTAAGCTAAGACTTTGTCACGGGATCGGAATTCAGGGTGAGCACCGGATTTATAAGTGGTTATTGCAGCATCATGACCTTCACAGTAATCGGCTATCGGCACTGGACATCGTTAAAATTGCTGGAATTAATCAGCGCTACAAACGATTTTTTAAGTTAGATTATTTTAGCCAAAACTTACGGGAAAGAATTAGGCTGAATTCAGAAGAGCACTGGCTGAGCATTCTTGATCATGGGTATCCTAAGCAATTAAGGGAAAGCCCCTGCCCACCTAACGTTATTTTTTACCGTGGAAACGTAAAGTTATTATCGGGTCGGTTACTAGGTGTCGTTGGCGCTAGAAAGCACAGTAGTTACGCAGTCAACGCGATTAATAAAGTGCTGCCGCCGGTAATTAAAAAGAAACTGACGATCGTCGCTGGGTTAGCTGAAGGAGTCGATAGTTTAGGACATATTTGCGCAATTACTAATGGTGGAAATACGATCGGAGTAATCGGGACCGGGCTTGATCGTTACTACCCAGCTAATCACCAGAAGCTCCAGAGTTACATGGAACACCATCAGCTAGTGATCACTGAGTATCCATTAGGCGCCGGGCCGCGTAAATTTCACTTTCCAAACCGTAACCGGATTATCGCGGGGTTAATCCAAACCATTATCATTGTCGAAGCCCGCAGGCGTTCGGGCAGCTTAATTACCGCAGGGTTGGCGCTTCAGGACAATCGAAACGTAACGGCAATTCCTGGTCGAATCGACAGTCCGCTGTCTGACGGCTGCAATCAATTAATTATGGACGGTGCTAAACCGATTCGGTGTGCTGAGGATGTTTTAGAAGAATTTAGGTATTGACAATTTAGGTCAATCTGCTCTATGATATGGCCGAATTTATAATATCATTAATAATGAAATTTGATTGAAGGAATTAACGGAAATGGTTACTAAAACGAAGTCAAGACGAACTCGTCGCAGACGGCGAACTCATAAAAAGTTAGTGATCGTTGAATCACCATCAAAAGCGAAAACCGTCGGCAAATTCTTAGGAACGACTTACCGAGTCATCGCTAGCAAAGGACACGTTAGGGATTTACCTAAGAGTAAGATGGGGGTGGATATTAAACATAATTACGCTCCCCATTATATTTCAATTCGTGGCAAAGGCGACACGATTCGAATGCTTCGTTCTGAGGCTAAGAAAGCTAAGCAAATTTATTTAGCTTCTGATCCAGACCGTGAAGGTGAAGCAATCGCTTGGCATTTAGCTCATTTATTAAAATTAAACGTTAAAGCAAAGAATCGAGTTTCGTTTAACCAGATTACCCGTGACACGGTTCGGGATTCGTTTAAGCATCCCCGAACGATTGACATGAATTTAGTGGATTCCCAGCAAGCCCGCCGGATTTTAGATCGACTGGTTGGCTATTCCATTTCACCAATTTTATGGAAAAAAGTCAAAAAAGGCTTAAGTGCCGGCAGAGTTCAATCAATCGCGTTGTGGCTGGTAATTCAGCGGGAACGTGAGATCAAGAAATTTAAGCCTCAGGAATACTGGACGATTGATTTAAACCTGAAAAAAGGTTCCGCGAAGTTTAAGGGGTCGTTCGTTGGGCTTAACGGTAAAAAACGTGCTTTAAACAATCATCAAGACGTTCAGCAAATCCTGAAGAACGTTAATGCTAAACGGCCGTTAAAGATTACTGAAGTTGAGAAGCGCGTTCGGCATCGACACCCAACTCGTCCGTTTACCACTAGTACAATGCAGCAGACCGCTAACCGAAAGCTGCACTTCCGGACCGGTCGAACGATGATGGCCGCTCAGGAATTGTTTGAAGGAATTACCTTGGGCCATCATGGTAATCAAGGCTTGATCACGTATATGCGAACTGATTCAACCCGAATTGCGACCGTTGCTGAACACCATGCCGCTAAATTTATTACTAAAAATTACGGAAGCCAGTACGCTGCTAATCCGCCAGCTAAATTCAAAACTTCTGAACGAGTTCAGGACGCCCACGAAGCGATTCGACCGACTTCGGTCTTTAGAACGCCAGCGATGATTAAACAATACTTGACTCGGGATCAGTATCGACTTTACAACTTGATCTGGACTCACTTCGTTGCTAGTCAAATGACGGCTGCTAAAATTAACACCATTACGCTTAAGATGACTCAAAATCACGTCGATTTTAAGGCCAACGGAGCTCGACTAATTTTTCCGGGCTTTTTGTCGATTTATGGGATTAGTAATCGAGACAGTAATTTATTGCCTAATTTAAAGTCTGGCGATTCAGTTGAAATTGCGGGGATTAATCCTGACCAGCATTTTACTCAGCCACCGGCCCGTTACAGTGAAGCTAATTTGATTCATGCTTTAGAGAAAAACGGGGTTGGTCGACCATCAACGTATTCACCGACTTTGATGACGATTCAGCGACGTTATTACGTTCGTTTAAAAGCCCGCCGGTTTCGGCCGACTGAATTAGGTGAAATCGTTAACAAAATCATTGAGAACTACTTCCCAGACATTGTTAACATCGGTTTTACCGCTGATTTGGAAGACAAACTAGACCAAATTGCCGCTGCTAAGCAAAATTGGGTTCGGGTTATCGACAAATTTTATCAGCCGTTTTCAAAAGAAGTTAACCACGCCAAGACTACGATTAAAGACGTTCAGATTAAGGATCGACTGGCGGGATTCAATTGCCAAATTTGCGGAGCCCCGATGATCATCAAAATGGGCCGTTATGGCAAATTTTACGCTTGCTCGCGTTTTCCGGCTTGTCGGAACACCAAGGCGATCGTCAAGAAGATTGGGGTCCGGTGTCCTAAGTGTCATTTAGGACAAGTGATCGTTCGGAAATCAAAACGGAACCGGAAGTTCTTTGGCTGCTCACGATATCCAAAATGTGATTTCGTCAGCTGGAATCAGCCGATCGGGCGAAATTGTCCTAAGTGTCATCATTTTCTGGTTGAGAAACGGACCCGCGGCGGTTATCAAGTCGTTTGTCCAAATCGTGATTATCGAGAAGCACTTCAAAAATAAAGGAAGTTATAAAATGCCAACTAAATTTCACGCAACAACTATTTGCGCAGTTAAACATCAGGGTCACGTTGCCTTTGCTGGCGATGGACAAGTCACAATGGGAAAGACCGTGATCATGAAAGGAACTGCACATAAAATTAGAAAAATTGATCATGGCAAAGTAATTGTTGGCTTTGCTGGTAGTGTCGCCGATGCCTTTAATTTGGAGGACCGGTTCGAAGACCAGCTTAAAAACGCGAACGGCAGTTTGGGCCAAGCAGCAGTTGAATTAGCGCAGGAATGGCGAAAGGACCCGACTTTACAAAAGCTAGAGGCGTTATTAATTGTCGCAAATCAAAAACAATTATTAATGGTTTCAGGGGCCGGCGAAGTCATTCGACCAGATGATAATATTCTGGCGATCGGTTCTGGAGGTAACTACGCCTTAGCTGCAGCAACCGCAATGATTCACCATGCTCCCCAAATGAGTGCCGAGAAAATCGCTAGATCCGCAATTTACATTGCCGGAAACATTGACGTTTACACTAATCATCACATTATTTCGGAAGTGCTTTAGAAGGAGATTAAAATGAAGTTAGTTGATAAGACTCCTAGAGAAATTGTCAAAGAACTCAATCAATACATCGTCGGTCAGACTCAAGCCAAGAAAGCGGTGGCCGTGGCGTTACGAAATCGTTACCGGCGGATGCAGTTACCTAAATCAATGCAAGCTGACGTTACGCCTAAAAATCTTTTGATGATCGGCCCGACCGGAGTAGGCAAGACCGAAATCGCCAGACGATTAGCTAAAATCGTTCACGCGCCATTTGTGAAAGTTGAAGCTACTAAATTCACCGAAGTCGGTTACGTTGGCGGCAGTGTTGAGTCAATGATCCGCGATTTGGTTGACAATGCGGTTCAGTCCGAAAAGAAGAAACATTTTGCGGCAGTTCATTCCGAGGCCATTCGCCGAGCTAATAACCAACTGGTTAAGTTGCTGGTTCCTGCACAGACCAGTCAGCAAAAAAAGCGGACCGAGCAAAATAACCTCAAAGATTTAATGCAAATGTTTAAACAGATTCAAAAAGGGCGAATGCCTAATTATAACCACCGTTCAAATCCCGTTCACGTTAGCGAAGCGGTTAAAGAAAAGCGGATGAATGTGTCTAAACA
>CAKQCC010000057.1 GCA_934216625.1 uncultured Lactobacillaceae bacterium | reverse complement strand
GATTAAATGGACTTAGAAATTTACCAAAGAACCCCGAACGTTCCGAAAGGGGACGTTCGTTTGATTCAGAATTTGTTGCAGTTTGCGAGTCGTTGTCTACATTTGAAGGCGAATACCGAAATGTCGGTGACGATTATGAACAACGCCCAAATGCAAAAGATGAATAAAAAGTATCGGGGAGTTGACCGGGCTACCGACGTAATTAGTTTTCCAATTAACGAGTCGAATTCAACCGGGAAACGATTTCCGTTAAAGTTAACTCCTGAATTAAAAGCTCAGTTACCCCATAACTTAGGTGATATTTTTATCTCGATTGATAAGGTGACCGAACAAGCTGAATTCCTGGGCCACTCGAAAGCTCGTGAATTAGGCTATTTAGTAGTGCACGGCTTTCTTCATCTTAATGGTTATGACCACGTTCGTCCCGAAGATCGACGGGTGATGTTTCCACTCCAAAGGAAGATCTTGGATAGTTATGGACTTAAAAGATAAACCGCAAATCACTAAAAACACTAATTTTTGGCAATCGCTGGGCCACGCAAAAGATGGTTTAATCGATCTAGTAACCGAAGAGCGTAATTTTCGTTCTCACCTGGTTTCAGCATTTTTAGTAATATTAGCCGGTTTGCTTTTCCGAGTTAGCTTAATTGACTGGGCTTGGCTTTTCCTGGTGATCTTTTTGGTGATTATTGCCGAAACGATCAACACCATTATTGAAAACGTGGTTGATTTAGTGGTCGGTAAACGGTATAACGTAATCGCTAAACGAATTAAAGATATCGCGGCCGGTGGAGTTTTGATTACTTCTGGATTTGCGGTTCTGGTTGGCTGCATTATTTTTGTTCCGTTAATTCTGAAGTGGTTTTGAGAAAGGAAATTGTAAATGCGCTTGAATCCTCATTTTCATTCCGGCTTCGTGGCCATTATCGGTCGGCCCAATGTTGGTAAATCAACGTTATTGAACCGACTGGTTGGCCAAAAAATTGCGATTATGACTGATAAGCCGCAGACGACCCGAAACAAGATTCAAGGGGTGTATACCGATGATCAGCACCAAATTGTCTTTATGGACACTCCCGGAATTTTAAAGCCCAAAAATGAACTAAGCAATTTTATGGAAGAATCAGCTTTATCAGCGTTTCAAGACGTTGACGCAGTTTTGTTTATGGTTAATGCTACTCAGCCGCGGGGTGCCGGTGATAATTTTATTATCGAACGGCTTAAGAAACTTCGTCAACCAGTTTATTTGGTAATTAACAAAATTGATCGAATTAATCCGAACCGGTTATTGCCAATTACGGATTCCTATCGAAAAGCGATAAGGTGGGCCGGCATCTACCCGATTTCAGCTTTACAAGGCAATAACGTCAATGAATTATTGTCGGCGTTGAAGCAGCATTTACCGAAGGGCCCGCAGTACTACCCTAGTGATCAAGTGACTGACCATCCCGAACGGTTTATCGTTTCTGAATTAATTCGGGAGCAGGTCTTTAAACTGACTCGTCAGGAAATTCCTTACTCAGTTGCCGTTCAGGTTCAAAGCATGAATTCAAAGATCGGTAATCAATTGCTGATTCGAGCGTTGATTATCGTGGAACGACCTGGACAAAAAGGGATCGTAATCGGTTCGGGCGGTTCAATGCTTAAGAAAATCGGGATTCGTTCCAGAAAATCAATCGAAACCTTGCTCGGCACTAAAGTTTATCTAAAATTATGGGTCAAAGTTTATCCACATTGGCGTGATAACAAATCAATGCTCCACCAGTTAGGCTATCGACAAAATCACTAGCTGATTCATGAGTTATCGACGTAATTTAAAATTTCACGGAATTATTTTGTACCGTCGGAATTATCGGGAACGGGACCTTCTGATTAAGTTCATGACCGCTGAATTTGGAACCAAAATGTTTTTAATTCGTGGTGCTCGTCGAAATCGGTTCAAGATGCGGGCTGACTTGTTGGCGTTTACTTATGGGACGTATTACGGAAACATTAGTTCGAGCGGCTTGTCATACGTTCGAAGCGCCGAATCGGTTCATCATTATTTAAACATCATTCGCCATTTGACTTTAAACGCTTACGCGACTTATATAATGGGATTGGTTGATTCAGCACTTCCGGAAAGCCAACCGTCGTTAGTATGGTTTCGTAAACTGTTTTACGGACTAAAGTTGATTAATTCCGGCGTGGATCCCGAAGTTATTACCGATATTTTTGAAATTCAATTGTTATCAGTTTTCGGGGTGGCACCTGAATTAGGCCACTGTGTCATTTGCGGACGAAAAGACCTACCGCTTGATTTTTCCGAGAAATACGGGGGCCTGCTTTGTGCTAAGCATTGGCATCGGGATCCCTATCGTTCACGGCTGGCTCCCAAAACGGTCGCTTATCTTCAGATGTTGGCTAAAATTCCGCTGAACCGGATTGGCCGGGTCAATGTTCAGCCGTTAGTTAAAGAGCAGCTTTGGCGTTTGTTGAATGAACTATATGATGATTCGGTCGGTTTAAAGCTCAAAAGTAAGCGCTTCTTAAATCAGATGAGGCGCTTTAAACTTTAGTTGACAAAATTAGTTGCTTAAATTATTATTAAATTGAATTCAAAATAAGAAGGTTAGATCCGATCGTGTTTAGTGAAAATTATTTAATAATTCATGGTGGATTTAACCTTAATGTTTTTAAGAGAAGTTTAAGCGAAATAATTAGTGAAATCGTAAAAAATCAACCGATGTGAAACAGCTGGTTTTACATGGGCTTTTTTTGTGAACTGATTTCACTCTGACTGGGAAGGATTTGACGATGGCGAAGACGTTATCAATGCAAGCAATTATTTTCAAGCTTTTGCGGTATTGGACATCGAAGGGCTGCTTGCTAATGCAGGCTTACGATGTCGAAAAGGGTGCTGGAACGATGAATCCCTTTACGTTTTTACGGGCGGTCGGCCCTGAACCCTGGAACGTGGCGTATGTTGAACCGTCAAGACGGCCAGCGGATGGCCGTTACGGCAAGAATCCGAACCGTTTGTATCAACACCATCAGTTTCAGGTTTTGATGAAACCGTCACCCGAAAACATTCAGGATTTGTACATTGGTAGCTTGAAAGTTCTCGGGATCGACCCGATCAAACACGACATCCGCTTTATGGAAGATAATTGGGCTAACCCTTCGATGGGCTGTTCCGGTGTCGGCTGGGAAGTCTGGCTTGACGGGATGGAAGTCACCCAATTTACTTACTTTCAAGAAGTAGGTGAACAGCAGATGCATCCGGTCGCTTCGGAAGTGACTTACGGTCTGGAAAGACTAGCCATGTACATTCAAAACGTCAATAGTGTTTATGATTTAGAGTGGGGCTACGGCGTTAAGTATGGTGACATCTTTAAAGAACCTGAATACGAGCATTCGAAGTACGCTTTTGAAACCAGTAACCAGCAAATGTTATTGAAACGATTTGATGATTGCGAAAAGGAAGCCTGGGTTCAAATTAAGGACGGTTTGGTTCACCCGGCTTATGATTATATCCTAAAGTGCAGTCATACGTTTAATTTATTGGACGCCAGGGGTGCCGTATCGGTTACTCAGCGTGCCGGATATTTAGATCGCATCAGACGGCTTGCCCATGCAGTATCAAGTGCCTTTATTAAGGCTCGTCGCCGACTTGGTTTCCCACTGATTAAGGATCCTAAAGTTCGTCAGCGAGTTTTGGGTAAACAGAATCAGAAACGTAGTCAGGGGGCCAAATAAAATGAAACACACTTTTCTCTTGGAAATTGGTTTAGAAGAAATTCCGTCTCAACTGGCGACTTCGTGTGCTAAGCAATTGGTGCAAAGGACCAGTAAATATTTAAAAGCCCAGCGGATTAGTTTTGCTAAGATTACGCCTTATTATTCACCACGCCGGTTAGCAGTTCGAGTCAGTGGCTTAGCTGATAAACAGCCTGACGTTGACAAATCAGTTAAGGGACCTTCTAAGAAAATTGCTCAAGACGCGAACGGGAAGTGGACCAAAGCGGCCATTGGCTTTTCGAAGGGTCAGGGCGCTTCGGTTAATGATATTCATTTCAAGGACGTTAAGGGAACCCCTTACGTTTTTATTGAAAAGCATATTCAAGGTCAACCGGTTAACAAGATCTTAACCGGGATGAAAAAAGTAATTACCGGAATGACGTTTCCGGACATGATGCGTTGGAACGTTTATAATTTTGAGTTTATTCGACCAATTCGCTGGTTAGTGGCGTTGCTTGATGATCAGGTCATTCCGTTTCGGATCTTAAACGTTAAGACGGGTCGCAAAACCCGTGGTCACCGGTTTTTAGGCAAGACGATTACTTTACCCGATGCTAATCACTACGTTAAGCCACTGTACCAGCAGTACGTAATGGCTGATGAAGGTCAGCGAAAGCAGCGAATCCTAGCCCAGTTTAAAAAACTTGAAAAGAAACACGGTTGGCGGATCGTTCCGGACGCCAAATTACTGGAGCGAGTTACTAATTTAGTTGAGTGGCCAACCGCTTTTTCGGGTGATTTCAAACCCGATTTCTTAAAAATGCCGAGTGAAGTCCTGATTACGTCAATGCGTGATAATCAACGGTACTTCTCGGTTGAAGATTCGAACGGAAAATTGTTAAATCATTTCGTTTCGGTTCGCAACGGTAATTCTGAATATTTAGATAACGTAATTAAAGGTAACGAACGGGTTTTGACCGCTCGACTTGATGACGCGCTGTTCTTCTACCGTTTTGATATGAATCATTCGATTGACTATTTCGTAAACCGTTTAAAGCAGGTCAGTTTTCATGACAAAATTTCAACGATGTACGAAAAGATGCAGCGGGTTAACGTAATTGCCCAAATCCTTGGCAAACAAGTGGGCTTAAATCCTCAGCAATTGAAAGACGTTGACCGGGCGAGTCGAATTTATAAGTTCGATTTAGAAACCAAAATGGTTAATGAATTTGCCGAATTGCAAGGAACGATGGGCTATGAATACGCCTTACGCAAAGGTGAAAATCGTCACGTTGCTCAAGCAATCGGTGAACAATACATGCCAACCAGTTCAAACGGAAAGCTGCCAAAATCACCAGAAGGCGCGGTTCTGGCCGTTGCCGACAAATTCGATAGTATCTTGACGTTCTTCAGTGCCGGGATGATCCCGAGTGGTTCTAAGGATCCATATGCGTTGCGGCGTCAAGCGAACGGAATCGTCCGGATCATTCAGCAGCGCAAGTGGCACTTGTCAATTACTAAGCTGATTGCCCAGATCGTCACTGGCGAAAATCAAGCCGGAGTAGCTCCCCAACTTGATCAGAACGCTCAAGCGAGCCACGTTCTTAAATTCATGAACGCCCGGATTATCAAAGTTTTACAATCACAGGGCGTTCATCACGACGTAATTGAAGCCGCAGTTGGCGGAACTAAAGACGATCTTTACGAAATTTTGGTGACGGCTCAAGTACTGGTTCATCACCAGGGTGATCCTGATTTTAAAGATTCAATTAATTCACTGACCCGGGTTCTGCGAATTTCACGGCAGGCGCATTTTAATCAGCAGTCATTAACGGTTGACCCCCAGTTATTCCAAAACAATTCTGAAAAGACGCTTCATCAGGCAATCAGTCGGGTTGCAAATGGTTATTCGAAGTTAAGTCCAAACGAGGCTTACCAGCGGTTAACTAGTTTGAAAGACCCGATTAATC
>CAKQCC010000056.1 GCA_934216625.1 uncultured Lactobacillaceae bacterium | reverse complement strand
CCATTACGTCAATTGACGGGATGACCGCTGATTTTGCCCGAATCCCTTGGAACGTAATGAGTAAAATTTCAACCCGGATCTGTGACCAAGTGAACGGGGTTAACCGGGTCGTGTATGACGTGACCAGCAAGCCACCGTCCACGATTGAGTGGGAATAAATATTATTATCAAAATCTTGATCGTCAATCAATTATGAAATGATTGGCGATTTTTTATATTTTTATTTTATCAAAATTACATCCGTTAGCTAAAATTTGGGCTATTTGATTTAAAATTTTTTCGTCATTAGCGTTAAAAGCGCTGAGCTGATTAGAATCTAAATCTATAACGCCGATCAATTTTTGATCCCTAATTATCGGTGTCACGATTTCGGATTGGCTAGCTTGATCACAGGCAATGTGGCCCGGGAATTGATTAACGTTCGGAACTAATTCAGTTCTTTGGTCCTGGGCTGCTTTTCCACAAACTCCCTTGCCGAACGGAATTGTGTTGCACGCGATCTTGCCCTGGTAAGGGCCTAAAATTAATTTCGATTCGTTTGTAGTTAGATAAGTTCCGGCCCAGCTGACTTTAGGGGTCATCTGCATAATTAATGCTGCAGTGTTAGCAAGGTTAGTGACTGGATTATCGATTCCGTCGATTAATCCTTTCAATTGCTGAATTAAAATTGGTTTCAAGATGTTTCACTCCTTAAATCGTTAAAATTTATTTTAACATTTTTGGTAGGTTATTTTGTTTTATTTTATAACTCTCTTAGCGCAATTTCTCTAAAAAAGACAAAAATAGCCATAGTAACAATTCAGGAATTCAAAATTTTACCCAAAATTGAACATTTACTTTAATTAATAAAATAATTATCAATGCAATCAATCCCGTTTAGTATTATAATGGATATAAGGTTTGAAAAGGGGCTTTGTTCAATGTTATATAATCGTGAACAATACCATAAAATTAGGAATCAAAAAAGATTAAGAAAAATTAAGAAAAATTGGGTTGTCATCTCAATGGCACTACTGGGTATCGGTGGAACCACGTTAGCAACCAAAGTTAGCGCCAACGCCGATACTAATTCAGATAATCATTCGGAAAAAGTAAGCGGTAATCTAAATCATTCTCGATACTATAATATTCAATCTGAACATCCAACTTATAAAAATGATCGAATGTCCGCTAATTTTAGCCAAATTTCCGGTGGAAAATGGAATTCAACCGATTTTACTTCGAGTCAAACGTCAAGCTCAGCTTATCGTGAAGCTGCCAGTGCTGCTAATTATTATGGCGGTATCCTTAACAAAGCTAGTTCTAAAGCTAGTCGGGAAATCTCGTTAGCAGAAGAATCAGCAGAGAACTTCATGACTTATCATCCAAGGCGCTATAATAGCAAAATTGAATCAATAATTAACCGTGGGAATGGTTACCTTAGAAGCCCAAAATTTAAAAGCATTGAAAATCATTACAGTAGTAAATTAAATCGATTTTCTCGGGATATTAATCAAGCAAATTTATATCCTCAATTTGTTGACTCCGCTGATGCAAGTAAAATTGCTAGCGGATTAAATAAGGCTGATCGTCTTGCTGATGTTTTTGATACTGAATATCAAGCCGGATATTCAACGATTTCATCGGTGGCTAGTGGTTTAGATTCAGTCACTCAAAATTATTCTAATTACACTAATAATATTTCACCTGAACTGTCGAGTGCACTTAATAGTAATAATGATTTGTCTTATGCTGATTCAATTTATCAAAATGAATTAAATTCCGAGGATTCAATTGTTAACCATGATTACGTTTCAATGGTTGGTTCAGCAGTTGGAGTTGCGGAAGGAAATTTCCGAAGTTTAGTACCAAATTCCTCGCTTGATAACCAATTCGATAGTTACGTTAATCCAATTGAAAGTTTAGCTGCCTCTAAAGGAGTTAGTTTCTCTAATAACGTAAGCAGTCAAAATTCCAGCTTAAATTATGATTTTAAATATAGAAATGTAGGATTAAATAGTGGACTAAAGAGTGATCTTAGCTCAGCTAGTTCATTTATTAGTCATTTTTCACGAGATTTATCAATTTCAACTTCATTGATTAACAGAGCCATGAGTTCTGCTTCAACAATTCATTCTGAATATCCGGACGGGATCATCCCTCAGGAGCCGAGCTTTAGTTCATCGGCACCGAGTAATAGTAATAGTAGTAATTACCAGCCTAACTCAAAAAGTAATCACATTTTACCAAATGGTCCAGGTCAGAATCCAAATCATTCATCTAATTCATCCCAACCGGTTCAACCAAATCGACCTAGTCAACCGACCAATCACCGCAAATCTAACCCATCTAATCGCAAACCTAATAATACTACTAATCACGGTAAATCGTCAGTTAATCAGCATCGTCAAAATCATGGGAATCACGATTATTCAACAAATAAGAGAAATCAACCTTCAACCCACGGCAGCGGTCATCAAATGAACCAAAGAACGGCTCCTTCGTCAAGAAAAACGAACGAAAGCCCAAGTCAGAATCAATCTAGTCGTCAGCAGGGTCCCAACCAAAATCAAACTTCCGACAATTCAGAAAATGGAAGTAACCAAAATAATGGCGATCAGGGTTATAATTCGAATAATCAAGACCAGCAAAACAATCAGTTGCCACAAACCGGTGATGATGATAATCTAAGTGCTGAAGTTACGCTAGCGTTAATTGGAATGATTTTAGGTGGCCTTGGATTTATCTTTGAGAAGCGACACGATGAATAAGAAACCAAGCCTTAATCGTTACCAAAAATTGATCAGCTGGCTAATCGGGCCAATTTCGTTACTAATTATGATCATTGCTTTAATCATAAGTTTAAATTAAATAAAAAGGGTGGAAACGATGATTAAAAACGCAATTTTATATTACGGAATGCCGTTAACCGGGAAATCGACACTCTTGTTAAAACAATGTATTAAGGATCACGGTCAAGATCTGTGCATTAACTTCTGGACGTTTCTGCATTATGACCGAAAACGCGCTAAAACCAGGACTTTACCTGATATTTCTTCGCCACACGGTCGAATTGGGGCGCTTCGTCTACCGTATAATCCCAACTTATGGATTAAAACCCTCAGTCAATTTCATGCCCGGCATCCCAAAATCAAAAGAGTAATGTTAGATGAATGTCAATGTATTTCATCAGTTTATCTAGTAACGTTAACGTCCATCATCAGAATTTTTTACCCAAACGTTCCGATTACGTTAGCTAGCATTGATTTTGACTCCTGGCACCACAAGCTACCGAGAATCAAGAATTTAATTAAACTGGTTCCGAAAAGTAAACATTTACACCATAAGTGTATGTTTTGCCACCGGGTTGCCAACCGTCGACTTCACGTGATTGATAATCATCCGGCTTACAACCAAAAGAAATACGAAAAATTATTAAATAATCGTGAATTCAGCCGAAAACATCATTTTAATATGTATTCAGTTTGCCTCCACCATTATTATAATCCGCCGAAAGACATCCCGCGACATCTTTTGCGTCCCTTCAGGAGGCCACGACGTCGAGTTAATAAGCGAGCTTGGTTGCATAAACTTGGCTTAAAATCTGACGTAAAAGTTAAGATTAAACATTAATTAGAGTCGAAAAAGGACGCTCTATTAAAATAATAGAGCGCCTCTTTTTGTTAATATTCATTTATCAAATACGTAATGTTCATCGTTTAAAATCATGACCAAATTTCTGGAGTTTCGAGCTAAAAGACTATTTTTATCACTTGGAACGATGATTTTAATTCTCAATTTTTTGTTAAACTTACTTAAAACTTTGTCTTTAAGAACGATAATTACATTTAAGCCAAGTAAGTGGCCAATTTTAATTTTATCAATATGAACCTTATTAATAATCGAAACGTCAGTAACTCCTTTATTTTGATTAATATGAAAAATCAGGATCCCATGACGATCAAAAGAAAGGTAGCAACGTTCTTCTAAAGTAACGCTACCCTTAGCAGTTACCCGTTTTAAATTTTTAACTGTGACCTCCAAAACGTTGGAAAGGCCGGAATCATAACCATTATTCTGCTTATAATTAACGATTTGCCGATAAATCCGCTTAATAAATTTAGGGTCATTACTATTAGCTTTTATTTTAATTTTTTTCATAAAAGCGCCTCCTCCGAGGTTATCAACTTCTATTGTACTACTAATTCTCTAAACTAGCTAAATTGGTTTATAATTATCACGAAAGGGCTGATATTAATGGGATTTCATCGGGCTCACGTTTTTGATCACACCACCAACCGGCAAATCAATGGTTACATTGAAAACATTGCGATGACACCGATTAAATTTAGATTTAAAATTAGTCAGCATAATCAAATCCACTCGGGCGATCACGTTAGTACCGACGTGATGAATTACGGGATTCTAACCGTCAAACCGTATGGTCAAAAACGAAAAGAAGCAATTTTAGTTAACCCAAATCTAATTTAAGAAGGAACCGAATTAATGAAATTAAGTCAAGTTGCCCAAAAACTAAGTCAAGAACTAAAGTTGATTAATCAAAGACTCGACCGAAGCTCAGATTTAACCCAACGCTACCAATTATTTAAAAGGGCAATGAACGATTGCGCCAACTTAGAAAATCACCTTGGGACGATTGGGGTTTCACTACTTAAAGTTATGGAAAATAATCGATTGATGACTGGAGAAGAGCTTTATCGCTCGTTATTCAGTGAATTACCCGGTAATATTGACGGAAAACACGAAATCTCCGGCGTGATTAGAACTAGCGCGTTCGAAATTGCCAAGATTAAAAATGCTCAGATCATTTATTATTACGACGAAGTTAGTGGTAAAATTCGTCCGGCGACCGATTCCCAAATTGACCAAGGTTTTGATCAACTAATCAAGGCCTGCGACCTAATTGTTGCTAAAGCGCAAATCAAATAAATCGAAAAGTGATGAAATCAATGGACAACACTTGGGACTTAGTTGGAACCATTTTTTTGGCAATGTTTGCATTGGGAGCGCTAATCATCTTCATAGCGCTGATCATGACCATTATCTGGTTCATGATTCCGCATCATCACCATCATTGAAAGAGTTTAAAGAAAAAGGTTGATAAAATGAACAAAAGTAAATTCTTAATCGGTTCGCACATTCACATGAAAGGTAAGGACCAGTTTCTAGGATCCGCCAAACAAGCCAACGCTTTCGGTGAAAATTGTTTTATGGTGTTCACCGGAACTCCTTATAGTTCCAGGCGAACCGCGTTAAGCAAGCTTAAAATTCCGGAAGCCAAAAACTTTATGCACCGGCATCAAATGGAACCGGTGGTGATCCATGCTCCCTACATTATTAATTTAGCTAACACTAAACGGCCCCGAACTTTCGGGTTCGGTGTTCAAATGCTTAAAAACGAAATTAAACGTTCGGAAGCCATGGGAGCTAGAGAAATGGTCTGGCACCCGGGTGCTCACGTTGGTGCCGGAAGCCAAAAAGGAATCCAATCCGTAATTAAGGGATTAAATCAAGTGATTAGTCCGGATCAGACTTGCCAAGTCGCCATTGAAACCATGGCTGGCAAGGGAACTGAGGTCGGTCGAACTTTCGAGCAGATTGCTGAGATGATCGATGGAGTTCAGAACAACGAAAAATTATCGGTTTGCTTGGATACTTGTCACACCAGTGATGCCGGATATCACATCAAAGACAATTTTGACGGGGTCTTAAACCATTTTGACCATGTCATCGGCATCGATCGGCTTAAGGT
>CAKQCC010000055.1 GCA_934216625.1 uncultured Lactobacillaceae bacterium | reverse complement strand
GAATTCGGCCGAACGATTAGCTCACGAGCAGCATTTAACCTTTATTTGCGGTCATTACGAAGGATATGACGAGCGTATTAAGTCAATTGTTACTGATGAATATTCACTAGGTGATTTTGTGGTTACCGGTGGTGAATTACCAGCAATGGTGATGATCGACGCAATTGCTCGTTTGATTCCGGGGGTTTTAGGAAACCAGAATTCAGCTCCCGACGATTCTTATTCAAGCGGCTTGCTTGAATTTCCGGAATACACCCGGCCCGCTGATTTTCGGGGAATGAAAGTTCCCGCAATTTTACTAAGCGGTAATCATCAGAAAATCCGGCGCTGGCGAAAGCGACAAGCCTTGAAGAAAACTTATTTACGACGGCCTGATTTGATTGATAAATCTTCGTTATCTGAACCGGAAAGTCGTTTCTTGGATCACGTTAAATTTGAACTTGATCGCAAAAAATGAGATTGAGTTTAACAAATTATCATGATATAATTAAATTAAAAGTGGTATTCCGCTGGCGGCGGAAAGTCGTTAAGAATGCTGACTGAAAGGAAGTATTTTGATGCGTCAAAATAAATTAATTGAAAAGATTAACAGTAAACAGTTAAAGAAGAACGTTCCTTCAATTCGAATTGGTGATACCGTTCGGGTTGCGGTTAAAGTAACTGAAGGTAAGCATACCCGGTTACAATTATTCGAAGGAATTGTCATCAAGAAACACGGAAACGGAATTCAAGCTGATTACACCGTTCGAAGAATTGCGAGTGGTGTCGGTGTTGAACGAATCTTCCCGGTTAATTCACCGATGATCGACAGCGTTAAAGTTCTTCGTCATGGTAAAGTTCGTCGCGCTAAGTTGTATTACTTAAGGAATTTAAGTGGTAAAGCCGCTCGAATTGCCGAAAAGCGTCGTTAGATAATTAATTTAACTTGAAATTAAAAGCGTCAGCTAAATTTTAGCTGACGCTTTTTGTTTATTTTCTGGTTGAGATCAATTTGATTTGATTCGGTAATCGTACCAAATTAATGCGGTTGTACTGAAGACTACCGGTCCAATAATTGTCCAAAAAGCAGTCACGTAATCGTGTTCAACGATTGGTTCCACGATCGTAAAAATCAGGCTGATTACTAAGACTGATAAGATAACTACTGAAACAACGTCGGTCCAAATTTGGTTTCGATAAAACACGAACGGTCTCGGCAAGTTTCGTTTCCGCTTAAAAATTGGGAAAGCACCCACTAAAAATAAATACGGGAACGCCATTGAAAGGTTGGTCATGTCGGTCAGGATCAAGTAGTATTTCTTAGCGTTAGATCCACTGAACGAGATTAGTGCGATGATGATAATCACGACGACCGCTTGCCACCACATTGCGTTCTCCGGCATTCGGTTGCGGTTTAATTTGACTAAGTGCTTAGGCAATAACCACTTTGAAGCACCCATGATGAATGATTTTAACGGTGAATACAATAGAATAAAGAAGGATCCTCCGTAGCCTAACCACAAACTGAGGCCCGCAAACCGGTCGAAAGTATGCCCCAGAATAATGGCTTTAGCGGTCGGTAAACCCAGGTGCTGACCCAGAACGTAACCGAGGTTATTAATAATAACGTATAATACGTTGCCTAAGTTGACGTAATGAGTATTTAGGACCTGACGCCAATTAGTGCTGATTCCACACATTAAAATTGTGACCGCGTAAGAAATGGTGATCACAACCGTTCCAATCACGATTCCGAGCGGAAACGTTCGGGTTGGCTTTTTCAGCCGGTCAACAATTCCACCCAGCGATTCAATCCCGCCGTAAGCAAACAGTGCGTAGATGATGAAGGATAAAATCGGGATTCCCGATTGAAAAGCTGGGTTAGGTGAACTGACGAAACTTTTGAGGCCGTGAATTGGCTCCGCTAGTTGACCGTGATTAACAACCAGTAACGTCAAGGACGCTAAACAGAAAATGGCGACCACCATTACGATGAATGAACCGCCCAATGATGAAATTCTGGTGATTGATTTAATCCCACGGCTGTCGCAATAGGTAACCAGGATCATCCACGCAATCGCTAATAGTCCTACGGTTGCGGTGTCGCTTAGGCCCAAAAAGTGCCAGCTTTGGGTCTGGTCGGTTCCAGAAATCATTGTTGAAAACGGGATCCAAATTTTAGGTGCGGTTGAAATCATCCAGATGATCCACGAGGCTAGCCATGTGAACGTCCCGATAAAAGCCGTTTTTTCACCGACGGATCCCTTTAACCATGAGTACAAGCCACCGTGAGCGCTTTTAAAAGTTGAACCGTATTCGGCAAACATTAGCCCGCACGGCAGAAAGAAGATCATCGCGGTTAATAGGTACCAGCCAATGCTTGAATAACCCATTTGATCGTAAGCAATTCCCGTATTGTTGAACCCGAAAGTTGAAATAAAAATCATTAGGATGAAGCTAATTAATGAGATTTGGTTGGATTGATTTGATTTCAAAATTAGCCTTCTTTTTATAAATTGGGGTCCTGGTGATAATTAAGCGGTGAATCATCAGTTGATCGGGTAATCAACTGAGCAGCAAGTTTGCGGTAGGCACTCATCGCTGCGGATGCGTTTTGCTGACTGACTGAATTAACGAGTGCGGTCCGCTTAGCTTGTGGAATTGATTTAATTTTGGCATCAGCGTGGTGAATTGAATTTAGATAGTGAATCTGTAATTGCTTTTGAACCCGCTTTAGCTCTGGACTAAATTCTGGATAATGAGCGTCGACTAAAATCCCGGCCAGTTTAAAGATCCAGTAGGCTGAATCAGTTTGGTAAAGGTGTTTGCCACGATGGTATTCGTCCGGAGTGGTCGTGATTCCGCTAAAGAACGGAACGTAAGTACTTTGGGCCGCGACACCCATCGCTAACCAGTGAATTCCGCTGATTTCTTTCGGGACGTCCGGTCGGATCTGCAGGACGTGCGATTCTTGGGTTTTAGCCAAACTAACCGGCCGAAAACGGTGCCGTTCTTTAGTGTGACCTAATGGATCGTATTTGGTTCCTTGGTAGTGAGATGATAAGAACGCTTCGGCGTCTTGAACCGATAATTTTTGGGAGCTTTTCATCACAAAATTAAGGCTTTGGCTTTGTGGTTCGGAGTGATTCTGTGGGCTAAACATTCGGTGACCGTACCAAACCCTTGGGGTGTTATAGTAAGTATCGGCTAAAGTCCGGGTTCCAAAAATCAGCCTAAAATTAAACGAGTGATCCTGAGCTGGGTTGAGGTGGTTCTGACTCACGAATTTTCGCAGGTTAGGTGACCACATAAAATCATGGTGATCATTAAAATCAACCTTTTGAATTGCTAATTGATTCGCAACGACGGCGTAGCAGTTATCCGGAATTCGTTCTGCAATCCATTGATGACCGCTGCCGGTTTCTAGATACCAGGCTTCGTTAGCATCGGCAAATAAAACCCCGTTAACTTCGGAAGTACCGTGGCTTTCGATGATTTGACCGAGGCGGGCCACTCCTTCCCGAGCGCTCTTGACGTAGGGCAAGACAACCGTCACCATTGCTTCTTCACCAATCCCGTCTTTTACCAATGGATCGGCACCCAAGACCGCTTCGTTAGCGTCGGCGCTTTCGGTTGCACTCATCGCGACGTTAGCTTCGTTAATGCCGTCTTCTTCGAAGGTTCCGAACTGGTCAGTCCACTCCGGAGTGGCGTCGTATTTCATTCGCAATTTTGGTAGTTTGATTTTAAAGCCGTTTGCTTTGGAATGGTATTCCGAATGATTGAATCGTTTCCTGGGGTGCACAACGTAATGCTTAGGCCAGGCAGCCCGGCAATCTTCGTTTCGGCCAATGATTACCGAACCGTCGGTAGTGGCTGCTTTCCCGATTAAAATACTGGTACAAGCTGATTTCCTAAAATTATTCATGTTTCACACTTTCTCAATTTATTTTATCATTTTAGCTTAGTTAAGCCGAAAGAAATTTTCTAAATACCTAGCCATTCCGTCGTGATCGTTATCGAAACGGGTTACGTCATCTGCCGCTCGTTTCACTTCGGGCAAGCCGTTTCGCATCGCAACTCCGTGGCCGACCCAGCTAAGGACTTCTCGATCGTTATTCTGATCACCAAACGCGATGGTGTCGTTTTGATCAATGTGATAATATTTAGCCAGTTGCTTGATTCCGTTAACTTTAGTTGCGTTGACGGCAGAGATCTCACAAACGTTATGGGGACCTCCCCATTGAGCAGCTTTGATTTTGCCGTTAAAATGTGAATTGACGTACTGACTAACTTGATTCAGATGATGATCACCGGCCTGAACCGTTAAATAAATTGGGTTAAAATTAAGCAGATTCTTTCCTAGAATTTGATTGTGATTCACCCGGCTAGGAAAGTAACCGATCGTTGCCCGGTTCATTTTTTCGGTAGCGGGGTGGTTAATCATTAATTGGGTATTATTTTCGACCGTAATTAAATTAATCCCGAGTTCGTTTCGGTGTCGAATAATGTTTTCGGCAATTTTTCGGTCAAAAGTAATCTGGTATTGGCCAGCCCAATTTTGGTCAGGAATTAATCCGGTTCCACCATTAAAACAGATCATAGGACCGTGAAGTCCTAGCTGTTGGTAATAATAATTGGCTAATCTGGATGGCCTGCCGGTTAAAATTGAAATAATGGAGCCTGAATTTGCAATCTTGCGAAGCACTTGCTTAGTTTTAGCAGTAATTTGACCCTTCGAATTAAGGGTGGTTCCGTCTAAATCTAAGAGAATTAATTTTCGTTTCGTTTTAAACATCTCGATCATTTGAACTAAAGCATAATTTTAACAAGAAATCAACCAGAATTAAATTGAAAGGAACTTAATTTTGCGGTTACCAAGCGGTTATCGGACTAAGTATCAAAAATTAATGGGCAGTCGGGCTCAACCTTTTTTATCTAGTTTTAATCAGAAGCCAGTTTCAGGCTTTCGAATTAATCCGCTTAAAGTTAATCGACCGACTGATTTAGATTTGACTGACCCGATCCCGTGGACCCAATGGGGATATTACGGCCGGGTCCCCGGCCGAACCGTTGATCACCAGAGCGGTGCCGTCTATGATCAAGAACCCAGCGCAATGTACGTTAGTAAAGTGATGAACCCCAAACCAGGGATGAAAGTTCTTGATTTGTGCGCGGCACCTGGAAGTAAAACTACTGGTTTAGCTAGTTTAATGCACAACCGCGGTTTACTGGTCGCAAACGAAATTATTCCTAAGCGCGCCCGGGTTTTAGCCCAAAATTTGGAGCGGTTTGGGGTTCAAAACGCTTTAATTTTGAATGAAGCTCCGCACCGCCTGGCTAAACCATTTCGGGATTACTTCGACCAGATTTTAGTTGACGCACCCTGTTCTGGAGAAGGGATGTTTCGCAAAAATCATCAGGCCGTTCAGTATTGGTCGCCTGATTATCCGGCTAAGTGTGCCAGTCGACAGCGAAAGATTATTGTTCAGGCAATTAAGATGCTGAAACCGGGTGGAAAGCTAGTCTATTCGACTTGCACCTTTTCACCAGAAGAAGATGAAATGGTGATTGACTGGGTCCTTCATCACACTAATTTGTCCTTAGTGCCGATTAGGAAGTATCCCGGAATGGTCGATGGTGTTCCAGAGTGGACTCCCGATCATAATTCACAGCTCAAGAAATGTCTTCGGCTTTTCCCTAATTTAATCAAGGGCGAAGGTCATTTCATCGCTGAATTGAAACGACCCGGTAATGGCGCTTTGCCACGAATCAAAAACCAGCGGGGTAACGTTAATCGTAATGACGTTGATCGCTGGCGGAAATTTGCCCGACAAAATTTGAGTCATTTTCACCCACAACATTTA
>CAKQCC010000054.1 GCA_934216625.1 uncultured Lactobacillaceae bacterium | reverse complement strand
AGCAACGACCGGATGCCGAACCACGTCCTGGGCGGTAAACCGAACGAAATGAATTCGCTTAACGTGCTTTAAAATCGTTTGGGCTTCAACTAATCCACTCGCTTGGCGGCGCGGTAAATCAATCTGTGAAATATCACCGTTCACGATCATTCGGGAACCGAAGCCTAACCGAGTTAGAAACATCTTCATTTGCGCATTGGTCGTATTTTGAGCTTCATCTAAAATCACAAATGATGAATTCAAAGTCCGGCCTCGCATATAAGCTAGCGGCGCAATCTCGATTACGTTTCGCTCGAGCAAGCGGTGGGTATGATCAGCCCCAATCACCGAAAATAAAGCGTCATAAATTGGTCGCAAGTAAGGATCGATTTTATCTTTCAAATCCCCTGGTAAATAGCCAAGGCTTTCACCGGCTTCAACTGCAGGACGGGTTAAAACGATTTTTTCAACATCACCCCGTTTAAGGGCCGCAATCGCCATCACGACCGCTAAATAGGTTTTACCAGTTCCGGCCGGACCAATGCCAAACGTTACGTCGTTTTTACGAACCGCCCGGACGTATTCGCGCTGGCCAAAATTTTTGACCCGAATTGCCCGACCGCGATGATCCTTAATCAAAACCCGACTGTAAAGGCCTTTAAAGTCACCAAGCCGACCGGATTGTGCCATTTTAGTGGCACTAACAAAATCGCTACTGTGCAACGTAATTCCCTGATGAATCAAGTCAAGTAGATTTTTCAAAATGGCAAGGGTTAAACTCGCTGATTTAGAATCATCACTTTTGACCGAAATCGTGGTCCCACGCATGTTAATCTCAACGTTCATTCCGGTTTCAAGCAACGACACAAAATGATTTTGAACCCCTAATAATTTAGGGGCATCATTCAAATTCTGCAGTTCAAATTTCTTAACAACTTGCGATGTACTTGCCAAAGTTAAAATAACCCTCTTGCTTAAATTCAACTCAATATGTAAAAGGGGGCTTAACCCCCATTTTAATCTACTTCAATAACTTCTTAACCATTTGATTAACAGCATTACCGTTAGCTCGGCCCTTGGCTTTCGACATTACGGCACCCATAACTTTGCCAAAGTCGCTCATTCCGCTCGCGTGAACAGAATTAATCGTGTCTTTAACTAATTTCTGGACTTCAGACTGGCTAAGTGGTTTAGGAGCATAGTGCAAAATCACTTTCAATTCAGCCTGCTGTTGCTTAACTAAATCATCACGGCCACCTTTTTTAAAAGCCGCAATTGATTCACGATGTTGCTTAACTTCGTGGGTAACTACCGCAATTTCTTCATTTGAAGACAATTTATGCCCGACGGCAATTTTTTTATTCGTCAAATCAGACTTTAATTGTCGAATTACCGAAAGTGATTGATGATCTTTAGCTTTCATAGCGGCAATCATATCTTTAGTTAATGTTTTAGCCAGACT
Organism: uncultured Lactobacillaceae bacterium; assembly: GCA_934216625.1. Taxonomy (GTDB): domain Bacteria; phylum Bacillota; class Bacilli; order Lactobacillales; family Lactobacillaceae; genus Acetilactobacillus. The sequence goes on along the minus strand of CAKQCC010000054.1, from coordinate 4,411 downwards.
CATGTTTTCCTCGATTCCAACATATTAACTAAAAAGCGCCCCTGACGAACAGAGACGCTTCTTTATAATCTAATAAAAGTTACGATGATTACGACGACGTCTGTGACGGCGACGACTAGCAGCCCGTTGGCGAGCTTCTTCAGATTTTAGTTTGCGGGATACACTCGGTTTAGTATAAAATTCCCGTTTCCGATATTCTCTCAAAGTACCGTCTCGAGATACTGAACGATTAAAACGGCGAAGAGCTTTTTCAAGAGATTCGTGTTTATGAACAACGGTTGACATATAAAATCCCTCCCTCCAAGCTCAAAATAAAACCATTCAATCATAATGAACGATTCTTGATAATTATACATAAGAATTATCAATAGGTCAAATTTTCATTAACGCCAATTTGCGCTACAATCACATCAGGAGGATTATCATGAAAAATTTAAACTTATTTATAATTTCAGATTCAAGCGGTGAAACGGCGCTCACGATCGCTCGAACCGCAGTTTCACAATTCAATCAAATCAAGCCTAATTATCAACGGTTCCCGTTCATAAAAACCCATTCCATTTTGCGCGGAATTCTAAAAGATGCTGCCGAAAATAGCGCCATGATCTTTTATACGTTAGTTAGTCCCAGCCTTAATCAGCAAATTAAAGCGTTCGCTAACGTTAATCACCTATACACATTCGACTGCCTGCAAAAACCAACCCAAATGATCCAGGATCAGCTAGGGATCAAACCGGTAATGAAAACCGGAATGATCCACCAGCTAAATCACAATTATTTTGACCGAATCTCAGCAATGGAATATACGGTCGCTAACGATGATGGTAAAGACCCGCACGATTTGGACCAAGCTGACATCGTAATTTTGGGAGTTTCAAGAACGTCAAAAACCCCGCTCTCGTTATACCTGGCTAACAAGAAACTTCGGGTTGCTAACGTTCCAATTGGTCCCAAAACGCAATTACCAAAACAAATTTGGCAGATTGACCGAAAAAAGATTTTTGGCTTAACCAATTCAGTTCAGCTGCTGCATAAAATCAGAAAAGCTAGAATGATTTCGTACGGATTAGGCCCGAACACTCCATATTCTGATCCAGCCAACATCAAAAACGAGCTTAAATACGCTAAACAACTTTATCGAAAAATCGGTTGTTTAATCATTAACGTTGCCAACAAATCAATTGAAGAAACCGCCACGATTATAATGGAAAGTTTAAATATTGAGCGATAACTAGTTATTGGGCCTGGTTGTTGGCATATTAGGCCGCGCAATCTGCTGGTGCGGAACTGGCAATCGACCATTCGACATCGCAAAATCATGAAAGACTTGCGGACGATGCGGTGTGACGTTTTCGCCAAAACCAACCGGTAATTTAGTTAAACCAGCAGAATGATCAGCTTGAGCTCGATTTTGAGAAACTTGGATTGCGTGATTGGTTTGATTCTGAGAAATTGCTTGATAATCATTAAGCGTCAGATGATGAGCATGATAGCGTGCCATCCGGCTACTAGCATAGCGATTACGAACCGGTGCTTTCGAGCCGTTAACCATGTTGAGCAAAATCTGATGATGATAATTAATCTGATTAAGATAATCGTTAGCAGAGCCACGAATTCCGGCAAATGCGTTAACGCCAGTCATAGCAGCTAACAACATTACGGGAACCAGGATTCTCCTGCTTAATCCTTTCTTCGTCATAAAACAAATTCACCCTAATTCATTAAATAATCATTTCATTCTCATTATACACTAAATTTATCCTCACGTTATTTAAAATTAAAAGCCTGATTCTGACAAATGACTATGCCAAATTCCGTAGCTAAAGTACACTATCATCCCAATTACAAACCAACCTAGCGTATAAATCTTAGCAACGTTATCTAAATTCCAGAAGACCAATAGCGTTCCGAGAAAAGCTAGAATTGGGGTAACGGGATAACCAGGAACCTGGAATTCAGGCATACTAATACTGTGACCTTCGCGGTGCCGTAAAGTAAACATTCCAAGTGCTACGAACATAAAAGCGACCATCGTCCCGGCCGAAACCAGTTGAGCAATAAAGGTAAACGGTAAAACCGAGCCAACCACAATACTTGAAACGGTAACCACTACTAAAGCGTGCTCCGGTAAGCCACGCGGATTAAGTTGACCTAACCACTTCGGCAGCATTCCGTCACGGCCAAATGAATAGATTAATCGTGATCCGGCCATCATCGCACCAACCAAAGCCGTAAACATACAAATTGTCGCAATTGTTTCGATCACGTTAGCAATAATCTGATGATGAGCCATTCGAAGCGCCCAGCCTACTGGTTGAGCATTTCCGGCATAATCAGTGTACTTGAACATTCCAACTAGAACTAGTGAAACTAAAATGAAAAGCGTACTTGCAACGATCAAAGTTCCAATAATTGAAACCGGCATCGTTCGCTTAGGATTTTTAGCCTCGGCTGAATTAGCGGCTAGCGCATCAAAACCGAGGTAAGAAATAAAAATCATGCTAACTCCGGCTAGGATTCCACTGATTCCACCAAAATTGGAACCATCGGCATTCAAACGATGAGCAGGAACGAACGGAACGTAATTTTTCAAGTGAATCGACGTTAAACCAACGATTACGAACAGTAAAATTACTACGATTTTTAAAATTACCAGTAAATTTTCAATTTTTGCAGTGCTTTTGGTTCCATGATGAAGAAACACGAAAATAATCAGAATTGCTAAAATCCCAATTAAATCAAAGACACCGCCATGATTACCGAACGAATTGGCCATAAACCGTGGCAGGTTAACGCCAATTGAGCTCAATAGCCCTCGTAAATTAGTTGAAAGTCCGGATGAAATAAAAGCTCCGGCAATAAAGTATTCAGCTAGTAAAGCCCAACCGGCAATCCAGCCCCAGATTTCACCAAAAAGGACGCTGATCCAAGAAAATGCCGAACCGGCAAAGGGCATCGCTGAAGCCATTTCAGAATAATTTAGAGCTGAAAAGCCGGCCACAACGGCAGCAACTAAAAACGAGATTGAGACTGCCGGGCCAGCGTGCCGAGCGGCAACGATCCCCGGCAACGTAAAAATTGCCGTTGAAACCACCATTCCAACACCTAAAGCCAGGAAATCACGAATCCGAAGTGTTTTCTTCATTCGCGAATCTTTTCGGTGATATGTCGCCGGAGAGACCCGGTGGCCCATTTTACGAATCAATTTATTCATACAATCATAACCTTACTTTACAATTAAAAATCCCCGCAGTTTTTAAATCAGCTACGGGGGATTTTTTAGCTAAAATTCGGCTTAAAGCCACGCAGCTAATTTTCCTGCGCGGCCGGTAATTAACTAATTCTCAGCAAATTGTTTTTTACATTTCACACAGAAGAACAGATTTTAAATTTGAATGCAAAAAGCCAATTTAATTCAAAAATTAAATCTTGCTTGAGCATTATTAATTTCCTTTTGGATTATGTTTAGTATCATGAACTATTTTTCTGAGAATGTCAACCAATTTAGTGACGAAATTCAGCTGAATTAAAATATTTCGTCATTAAAGTAACTTTTTCACCCTTTGCTTTCAAGTGTGTTAAAATTTGCTTTTCAATCGGCCAAGCTTGCTGAACAGTCAAACCGTTTCCGTTAATTTTTGGATTATTTAATTCTAAATTGGAATCAAAATGATCCGACTTATCCAACGGAAAGATCTGACGACGGCCCTGTTTCTGGTACCTTGGAATTATGTGAACGTGAGCGTGCAAAACCGACTGACCACCTGCCGGATAACAATTCATCCCGATTTGGTAACCAGCAGGTTGGAAATGACGATCAAGGAAGCGCTTAACTTTCAAAATCAACTGTCGAATCGCCAAAAACTGTTCAGCTGAGCAGTCAAAAATGGTTTTAACGTGGGCTTTGGGAACCACCAAAATATGGCCGGGATTAGCGGGTTTAGTATCGTAAAACGATTTAGCAAGCCGATTTTGAAAAATTATTTCGTCGGCAGGTTTAGTACAAAACGGGCAATTCGGATCTAACGTCACTCTAATTCACCTGATTTTAATCTAAAAACTTTATTATTATCTATTTACTTGAACGGTGTTTAAAGCCACCTAGCCAATTATGTTCAGCAAAACCGTTAATGAAAAACAAGCTCCCGAACAGTACCAATAATAAGGCAATAATTTGTTCAATAACTTCAATGATCATCAATTTCATCCCCTATTGGTTAACAATGTCAGTAACTAATTTTTGTAAATTCAAATGCATCACTTTAGCGTATTTACGGATCAACGAGATTTTATCGTCAGGATTCATCCCGTTAGTTTCCCACCGTTTTAAAGTAATCTGATTGATCCCAGTTAACATACTCAATTGAGCTAAAGAAAGGTTAAGTTTCTGTCGTCGCTGGGATAATTTTGA
>CAKQCC010000053.1 GCA_934216625.1 uncultured Lactobacillaceae bacterium | reverse complement strand
CAACTGCGGAGTTCCGTAGTGTTTCATTTCACTGTTTAGGATTAATCCTCTGACGCTGGCCGGTAACGATCCCGGTTTAGCTTGGTGTTTCGTAAATAATTGATGGGCGGTATGAATGGCGTTTGAATTTTCGGCTTGTAACGCTGATTTCATGACTACCGATCAGGTAATCTGGGTTTCACCATTCTCGTTTGAGTGCTTAAGCCAACCCAGCTGGTTAGCCTGGTTAGCGATCAATGAATTCAAGAAATGCTTGAATTGATCTTCGGAGTGGCTTTGCGGTTTCACAAAGCGTTTAATTTGATTGATTAAGTGATTTAAAGCCAGGTTAACGATTGCCGAACGGTTATCTTTAAATTTGGTTAATTCCGGAATAATCTTGGCAAAACTGATTTGCCGACCTTCAGCAAGCAGGCTGAAATCTTGTAAAATCTGCATTTGGGTGACGCTGTCTAATGCGTCAAGGTGATTCAACAGGTCATTTAATAAAGTCGAATCGTACTTGACGATAAAGTGGGAACGGTTGTCACAATTCAACTGAAACGGCTTCCCGTTAGCTTTTCTTAATTTAGAGTAGTCACCTAAGTTAAGCTGACGATTTGCCATGATTTTAGGAGCTTGCGAGTAGTTGCTCCGTAGTGGGATTTGCCATTTTCTGCCGACGTCATTACCTTTCCCGATAAAGAATTGCTGTTGCTTTAACGTTAATTGGCCGTTAACAATCTTGGCGCTTACGACCGGGTAACCAGGCTGAGTCAGCCACGGCTTCATGATTTTGCCGACCGGCATTCCTGAAGCCTGACTTAGGGCATCCCACAGATCATCACCCTGAGCATTGCCGTATTTATGAGCAGATAAGTAGTTCTTGAGTCCGGCCCTTAAGTTGTCATCACCGATCAAGGCCCGAACCATTACCAGCATTCTGGCACCTTTAGCGTAGACAATTGCGGGATCGAAAATTGAATTGATGTCAGCGGGCTTGTCGACGTTAACGTGAATCGGCTGGACCCCGTCAATCGCGTCTCGATGTAAGGCCATCGGAACTTCAGCAATCTGAAAACGGTCCCAGATCTTTAACTGAGGTTTGATCTTGCTGGTGGCGACGTATTCCATCATGTTGGCAAAGCTTTCGTTTAGCCAGAGGTCGTTCCACCATTTCATGGTGACTAGATCACCGAACCACTGGTGAGCTAATTCGTGAGCGACCACGGTTGCCACTAATTGCTTCTTGCTGAACGATGCGTTGTCGGGATCAAGCAGCAATAATTTTTCACGATAAGTTACCAGTCCCCAGTTTTCCATTGCCCCGGCTGAAAAATCAGGCAACGCTAATTGCCAGGAGTGAGAAAGCGGGTACTTAGTGTGATAAAAATCTTCGTAAAATTCGATTGAGTGTTTGGCAATTCCAAGTGCGAAGTCAAGTTCGCGTGACGGGTGAGCTTTGGTGGCAAAAACACCGATCTTGATTCCGTCTTTAGTCTGGGTGATTTTACTTTGCATTTCACCGAACGCGAAGGCAATTAGGTAGGTTGACATGCGTTTAGTGGTTTTGAAGTAGTGCACGCCGTCTTTGACCTGCTTCTGCGGAGTGTTACTGATGACCGTTTCGCCAGGGTGTTCATCAAATTTAATGGCAAGACTGAACGTAGCTTTGGCAGCGGGTTCGTCAACACACGGGAAGGCCTGGCGAGCAAAGTTGGTTTCAAACTGGGTTCCGATTAATTCTTTCTTCTGACCATTGATTCGGTAGTAAGAAGGGTAGATTCCCATCATTTTATCGGTTAAAGCCGCAGAGTATTTGATACTTAAAGTAACTTGACCGGTTTGGGGCAACTTAATTCGGAACGTTTCGTTGGCGTTGTCAACCGTAAATTTGGCTGACTGATGATTAATCTGAACTTCTTCAATCTTTAAATCCTTTTGGTGTAAAGCGATCGTTTGGGCTTTAGCAATTCCGGTCACCTTAGTTTGACCGCTGAATCGTTTAGCCTGCCGATTGACGTTAATGAATAAATCGTAATGTTCAGGTTTAAACACTTGTAAAAGTCGTTTGGGTTTTGACATAGAAAACTCCTTCGTTTTTCAAATCCTAAAATTAAACTTTTCAAAATATTTTAAAGGTTAATTGGGTAATTTTCAATTTTTATGTAATCAAAAAGCCTTCAAAATTGAATAACGATCTAATTCAATTTTAAAGACTTTAATTTAGTTCTTATTTTTTGAGTTCACGAAGCGCCTTTTGGGCACCAACGTTGATAATGTTCCACGGCCGGTCAAAACCAGGCTGGAAGAAGAAGTCACAATAAGCAAGCTGCTTAATGGTTAAATGTTCTTGAATCGCTAGTGAGATAACGTTGATGTCGGCGGTATCGTCCATTTTGGACATGATTTGACCACCTAAGACCCGCAACGTTTTCGGATCATAAGTTAATTTAAAGTAGACCTTAGCATTGCCAGCAGCGTCCGGGACGAATTTCGGCCGGTAGGTGTCGATTACAAACGTTGATTTGGCGTTGACACCGAAGTGCTTTGCGGTGTTCTGCTTGATTCCGGTTGAAGCGAATCGGTAATTAAAGACGTGTAAAGCACTGGATCCCGAAACCGCCGGAACCTTGACGTGTTTTCCTAAAGCGTTCATTGCGGCAAAACGGCCTTGCCGTCGGGCGTTAGTGGCTAACGCAATTCGGGACGTTTTCCCGGTCGGTGCAAAGCGAACCGTTGTGGCATCACCAACGCAATAAACGTCTTTAGCGCTGGTCTGCATATAATCATTGACTTTGACTAAACCGCGGTCAGTTAGATCAACGGTGCCTTTAAGCCACTTAGTATTTGGCTTGATTCCGGCTGATTCGATGACTAAATCAGCTGGATAAGTAGCGTGATCGTTCTTAACGGCAGTTACGTGGCCATTTTTACCGATGAATTCTGAAGCAGATTGCTTCATTTCAACGTCCACGTGGTTGGCTTCCATTTCTTTTGTCAAAATTCCGGTAAATTCAGGGTCGAGATAATTACCTAACAATCGTTGATTAAGGTCGATTAAAGTAACGTGCATTCCAGCCTTAGCAAAAGTTTCAGCCGCTTCGATCCCGATGTAGCCGCCACCGATGACGACGACGTTATGAATCTCGGGATTGACCGTTGCTTCTTTAAGTTTAATGGCCCAATCACGTCCTCGCATTGCGTAAATTCCGGATAAGTCTTTCCCGGGAACTGGGATTTGGTTCGGGTCAGCGCCACAACTTAAGATTAATTTGTCGTAGCTTTCTTCACGTTCGCTACCGTCTTGGTGGTTAACGACGTGGACTTGGTGAGCTTTGGGATCAACCTTAGTAATTTCCTGTTCTTCGAAAACTTTAACGCCGTGTCTCTCCATTTCCTGTGGAGTCGCGTAACTAATTGAATTAACGTGTTTCGCAATTCCTTCTAGATACGTTTGCATTCCACACGATAAGAATGAAATGAAGTTACCTTTTTCGTACCATTGAATTTCGGCTTTCGGATCACTCATTAAAATTTGGCGAACGGCTTCGTAGCCACCGTGTGATGAACCAACAACGATGAATTTCATCTAATTCCTCCAATGTCTTTTAATTTATATTTATTATAAACTAATTTGAATTATTTTTACAATTCTTTTTGTTTTCTAAAGTTTGGTTATGATATTATTAATGATGATTAAAGGAAGATCCAATTGTACACCAAAATTTACTCGCCAAAACAGGTTAAATTGGCAGCCGCGAAGATTCGAGAAGGGGAAGTAATTGCGTTCCCGACCGAAACCGTTTACGGAGTTGGCGCTGACGCTACTAATCCGCAAGCGGTGAAAAAAGTCTTTGCGGTCAAGCATCGGCCCCGTAACAATCCACTGAACGTTACGGTAAACGGAATTTCAATGGTTAAAAAATACACCCAAACCATTTCGGGAAAGTCCTTAAAGTTAATGCGAAAGTTCTGGCCGGGACCGCTAACCATTATTTTAAGGCTCAAACCGGGAACCTTATCTTCAGTCATTAACGGGGGACGGACCACGTTAGCGTTTCGCAACCCGGATACGCCGGTTACTTTGAAGATGATTGATGAGGCCGGGGTACCGATTGTGGGTCCCTCTGGTAATATTTCGGGTCGACCGAGTCCAACCCGTCCCGAGCACGTCTTGCATGATCTGAACGGCCGAATTGCGGGGGTAATTTCGGCCGGAGCTTGCCCAATCGGAATCGATTCAACGGTAATTGACATGACCCGCCGGATTCCGCTGGTTTTGCGTCCCGGAACCGTTACCATTCAGCAGTTAACCAAAATAATCGGCCGGGTTCAGGACATTACCAAACTGCATCCATCAGTTGCGGTTAAAAATAGTCCAAGTGCCAAATTGCGCCATTACTCGACTTCTGACCCGGTTTACATTGTTAAACCGAACGAATGGCCGCTGGTGGCGAAATGGACCAAGAATCGGGAATTTCGGACCGGAATTATGGCGACCGATGACGTTCTGCGTCGGGTTCATTTTCCTTCCACCGTGAATCCGTACCGGCTAGGACCTGGAATCAAAACTGCCGACCGGCGCTTTTTTGATGGCTTAAGGTATTTTGATTCGATCCCGACCGTTAAGTACATTTTGGTTCAGGCGTTTCCCAATCGGGGAGCCAGCGAAGCTTATATGGATCGGCTTAACGGTTCGTCTAACAAAATGGAGTTCAAGCGTGATTTGTATCAGAACGGAGATTAGATAATGAAAGACTGGGTTAAATATTATGCTGATCAGCAAATTAAGGCGGTTCAGAATGCGAAAGGATTGCCTGGCTACGTTGCTAAATCATCAATTCAAGTGATTAAGGCCAATTATCAGAAGGTTAAGAAAAATCGCCAGCAGTATCAAGCTCGAAACCAGGCTTTTGAACAATTAAGTCATGGAATTAAGAACGGCGATCGAATTCCCAAGAATCTCTTGCAATAGAGTAATTATTGACCAAAAAATAATCAAAATTCGGACGAATGACCGATTAAATCGTCCTCATAATCAGAATAACCGGTGCGGCTTGAGCACTACGGTTGTGCAGAAGCGTTAGAAAATTGAACCGCAAACAGCGGGCTAGGTCTAAAATTACAAAAGTGGTGTTTCTAGGGATTCGAGAATTTATTTTCGAGTAATTCGTGATAGTGAATTCCGCAAACCAGGTGAGGATCCGCAGTCACGATTTGGTTTGCGCCGATTCGTTGACCATTGTTGACCCAGAACCTGACTGCTCTGCGGTGGCAAAAGTCACATCGCCGGTTGATTGGTTTCGCTAAATTGCAGTATTTGAGTAGAAATCGGCTAACCGGAATTGCGCCACCAGGTCTGGGACCAAAGCTTAGGTAATATAGGCATCCCGCAATGATGACCGTTGAATTATGGTAACAATCGTTGATTAGCTGAAATAATTTTACGACGAACGCTCGGTTTAAAAATTGGGCACCATCAATGATTACGAACCGAATCTGGTGGTGATTGCCGGTTTTCAATAAAAATTGCTGACGACTGCTGATCAAGCGCTTGGATAACGGGGCCGTCACCGGCAAATTAATTTTTCCGTTACTGATTGCTCGTTGATTTTCGCCTGAAAAAATTAAGCAAGTATGTCGATGGGCTTGGGCAATTTTAATTAATTGAGTGGTTTTGCCCGACATTTGCGGACCATATACGAAAATGGTTTTCATAGTTTGTGGTGCCGAGCGCATTTGTCATAAAATTGGGCTAACTTTTCGACGATTCTGGAATCCAGCATCCGAACCGATATTTCGTGGTGGCGAAGCTTAGAAATTGCTGATTTTCGTAGGTGACACTGACTCTTAAACTTCTTGTTCGGAACCCGGC
>CAKQCC010000052.1 GCA_934216625.1 uncultured Lactobacillaceae bacterium | reverse complement strand
GACCAGCCACGCGAGCTTGCTTAACGCCGCGAGTGGTCAGCGGCGCATCGGTCCACCCGGTAAAAATGTTGTCGTAATTAGCGCGACTTTCCCCGTGTCGAATTAATACTAAAATTACCAAATTTTCGTTCATCTTCTTTGTTCGATTCCGATTCAACATTCTTATTATAACGTATAATTAATTTCGACATTAATTGTTATTGATTTAATTTTTATTTATAATTGACGTGAAATTTTGAATGGAGATTCGATATGCAAGATTTTAATCACCAAGACCATAATTTTAATCGCCTGGACGATCAGGCCAGCCCTCAACCACAAAATCAAGATCAATCACAGGATTTTTATCCAAGTCGAACCGGTGAATCACACTTTAGGAAAAATCAGCACCCGTGGATGTGGCCAGCAATTATTGCAGTGCTGGTAATCGCCGGGATTGGGTTGTTCTGGTTACATTCAGCTTATAACAATGCTCAAAATACGTTTAAGAAGACGTATGAAGAAGGCTCAGTTAACAAGACCAGAAACGTCGCCAGCGTAATCAACAAAGATAAGCCGTTCTCGGTCTTACTAATGGGGACCGATACCGGTGCACTCGGTCGGCATGAAGTCGGTCGAACCGATACCATGATTCTGGCTTCGATTAACCCCAAGCGGCACACCACTTACTTAACCAGCATCCCGCGTGACACCAAAGTTACCGTTCCTGGTGATTCACAGCCGTACGAAAAAGTTAACGCCGCGTACACCATCGGCGGACCATCCACAGCGGTATCAACCGTTCAGCGGTTACTTAACGTTCCCATTGATTTCTACGCAATCGTCAACATGGGCGGCCTAGAAAAAATGGTGAGCGCCGTCAACGGAGTCAAAGTCGATCCGCCCCTCACCTTCCACTACGAACAAGCTAACGTCGTTAAGGGTCAAGAAACTAACCTAAACGGTAAAGCAGCATTAGCCTACTCGAGAATGCGGCATCAAGACCCAGAAGGTGATTACGGTCGGCAAAAGCGGCAACGCCAAGTCCTTCAAAAACTCCTGATCAAAGGAATGGGTATTTCGTCTTTGCCGCGCTACAAACAAATCCTGGCGTCACTAAACGGGAATTTAAAGACCGACGTCAAATTCGACGACCTGGTTTCAATCAGAGCCCGTTACGGAATTGCGACTCATCACATTAAATCAATCGGCATGCGCGAAAACGACGCCACAATTGACGGCATTGACTATCAGGTGCCGACCAAGGATGAATTAATCCGAATCTCTAAAAAGATCCGAAAGAGTCTCGGGTTAAGTGATGATCGTGATTTAATCAGCAATAATTACATTGATAACTATCCCGACGCTGATTCAAGTTTATCGAATTAAATTTTAAGTCAATTTAAATAACAAAAAACGAGCTTAAAATTAATTAAGCTCGTTTTTATTATGCAGCCAAGAAGATTCGAACTTCCATCGGGAAAACTCCCGACAAGATCCTTAATCTTGCGCGTCTACCAATTCCGCCATGGCTGCAGATCTATCAATTAACGTAGTCTAATATAACAAAATTTGAGGCAATTATCAAATTTTTATTCACCGCGAACGGTCGTCCCCTGTCGATCAATCTCTAGAACCCGAAATTCACCGGTCAGTTTCGGGTCGTTGCTTAATTGATTGTGAAGCCGATTCAATTCAGCAATTTGCCCAAACGTAATTATAATCGGGCCTTCCCCGTTCAAATAAGTTCCGTAAATTCCTAAATGGTGAGCAATTCGCCGAATTTGGTTTAAAGCCGGCAGATTATGGCGGCGCCAATGAGCAACGATCGGGTCCTTTTCCATAATGATGGATGCTTTACTCCAGCGGTTGTCCATAATTGCGGCAATCAAAACGTTCGAAATGTCGATTGATTTAATCAATTCACTCAATTTGACCGATTTAGATTGATTTTCCCGAATTGATTTTGATTTAAAATTTTGATCTGGCATAATGTACATTAAAGCCGAAACTTGGGGCATTTTGGCTTTAACCGTCGCAACTCGGTGGCTGTCGCCAACCGTTGAAGCGGTCAAATCCCCCAGGATTCCTGAAGAGATACATTCCGGATGTCCTAAAATCTGGCTGCCGACGTTAATCTGCTGATCCAGTGACATCCCCATTCGGCCCAAAACATTCGCAATTTTAATCCCGGCAATTACCGCTGAAGTACTGGAACCCAGGCCGCGAGCTTGCGGAATGTCGGACATCACCGTCAATTGATGTGGTGAAATCCTGGGATTAATCCGTAAAATCGTCTGGACGATTAAATTATCAGAATCATGGGGAATGCCCTTCAACGAATGATTAACTTGCCAATGATCAGTTTTTTCTTCAACGATCACGGTTGAGTAAAGTTTAAAGGCGATCCCGAGAGAATTGATCCCTGCCCCTAGATTTGAAGAAGTTGCGGGGACCCTGATCACGATTTTTTTCAATTCGATTCAACCCCAATCAAAGTTAATTTACCGTGGCAAATTCCGCAAACGTATAAATTAAGGTTCAGCCGCCGGCGTCGCCAATAAATCCGGTGACAGTCCTGGCACCGGTATTCAAGCCATTGAACTTTTTTGGGCTGCGGAGCATAGCGACTGCCGCCGACCGCCTTCAGCAGCTGCCTAAATTCACGGGTCTCGTGACGACCGGAGTACCCGGCCAGGCATAGGTGATAATGACAGAGTTCGTGTTTAATTACTTTCACTAAATTAGTTTTTGAAAATTCAGTCAGCATTTTTGGATTAAAATCCAGATTATGCGAACGCAAATAATAGCGGCCACCCGTTGACCTCAAACGATAATTAAACCGGGCTCGGTGGCGAAACGGTCTCGAAAAGTACTTTAGTGAAACAATTTCAACTAATTTTTGTAATTGATCATCGTTCATTTTAGATTCAGCCCTATCCATAATTACGAAATTTAGGCTGAATTTGAATTTAAATTATTTCCAAAAAGTTGAATAAACGTTAATTGGTAAATGACGTTTGTGAGCGGTTTTTCGGTACCAATTTTCGATTACGCTAGCGGCATGGTCACTGACTTGACGGCCTTCCAAGTAAGCGTCAATGTCTTTATATCTGACGCCTAACGCTGCTTCGTCAGGAAGGCCCGGGTGACCGTCCTCTAAATCAGCAGTCGGTACCTTTTGATACAAGTGAGCGGGTGCGTTAAGGGCCTTCAGCATCTGTTTACCCTGCCGTTTGTCCAGACGCCAGATCGGCGCAATATCAGAAGCACCGTCACCATATTTAGTATAGAAACCAGTCACGGCTTCCGCGGCATGATCAGTCCCCACCACTACGCCGTGGGTCTGACCGGCAATTGCGTACTGGGCCACCATTCGTTCACGGGCTTTAACGTTGCCCTTGTTAAAATCACTAACCTTTAAACCGTTCGCTTTCAAAGTCTGTACTACGTCATCGGTCATGGATTTAATGTTAACCCTCATGACTCGGTCGGCATGCATGTATTTGATTGCTTCCATGGCGTCAGCCTCATCCGCTTGTTCGCCATACGGTAAACGAACCGCAATGAATTGGTAAGATTGGTTTTTAGCCGAACGCCGAAGCTCAGTTACCGCCATTTCACACAGTTTACCGGTTAACGTTGAATCCTGGCCACCGGAAACGCCCAAAACTAAAGTTTGTAAAAATGGGTATTTTTGGAGGTAGCTTTTAATAAAATCAACGCTTCGCCTAATTTCACGTTTAGGATCAATTTCTGGCTTAACTTTTAGTGCTGAAATAATCTTTCTCTGAAGAGGTCTCATTCGTCGAATCACCTTTCCGTTCTCAAAATATCTTCCAGGATTATTTTATCATTTATTTAGGAATAATTTTGACTTAGAATTCAATTAGTCAAAACAAATTATCGTTTATAGGGAGCTAAAATTATTTTAAAAAATCAACATTTAGCCAACGTAATTGGAATTAAATTCATCAGAAGCAACTTTACCGATTTTTTGAACGAAATTGAGCAACGAATTAACGAGAGGGCAAACACTTTCGTCATCACCGCCAATCCGGAAATTGTGATGTACGCTAGGCAGCACCGCGCTTACCGAAAGATTTTGAAAACGGCTGATTTCATTACTCCGGACGGCATTGGGATCGTCAAAGCCGCCCAAATCCTAAACCAACCCGTTGCAGAACGAATTTCCGGTTATGATTTATTCACCCATCTTCTAGCTTGGGGTAATCATCACCGAAAATCAGTTTTTTTCTTGGGTGCCCGTGAACCGGTTATTAATAGTTTAAATAAAGTTGTTCACCAACGGTTTCCTAGACTTCGGGTTGCAGGTAGTCACAACGGTTATTTTAGCGACGCCAAGCCAATCATTCAGAAAATTCATCATTCCCACCCGGACATGGTTTTTGTAGCGCTCGGTTATCCGCAGCAGGAGCAATTCATCAGTCATTATCGTCATTTTAATAACGGACTCTGGATTGGAATTGGCGGTAGCTTTGACGTTCTGTCGGGAAAAGTCAAAAAAGCTCCGCAATTCTGGGTCAACCATAATCTCGAGTGGTTTTACCGACTAATCAAAAATCCGTGGCGAATTGGCAGGATGATGGCGCTCCCGAAATTCATGGGAGTCGTTTATAAACAAAAAATCAGTCAACTGTTTAAATCAAATTCGAAGTAGCGACTATATTGACACCTTACCCATTCGGTTAAAACGCCACTTTCGGTACCGTTAGCTTGTTCTGAACACAGAATTGGAGAATTGCCGTCAATTTTCAAGTAGTCAGCGATTTCAGGATTAACTTTTGAAACCGAAAAGACCTGATTAACCTTCTGGGAAATGAGGTTCCGTTTCTGCAAAGTTTGATGTAATTCAAAACCGGTTTCAATTGAAAAATCACTAATTAAATTAGTTGGGGCCGAAACTTCACGTAAAAACGAAAGCGAATTACCATTCGAAATTGCTGAAACAATTTTCAAGGTCGGCTTTTCGAAAATTGATTCAAATTTATTCTGAATTTGTTTACTAATGACCCGTTCGATTCCAAAATTACGGTTAAAAGCCATTTGGTTCGAAAATTTAATTTTAAATTTAGGTTGACTAACGAATGTTCCGGAACCAACCTGTTTAACTAAGTTTCTTTCGTTAACTAATCGACTGATCGCTTTTCTAAGGGTTTCTCTGCTAACTTGATAACGATAAGCTAATTCTCGTTCTGGCGGTAATTTTTGTGCAGGTTGCCATACTCCACGATCAAGGTTATCTTTGATCTTTTTGTAAATTTCGAAATATTTTGGTGAATTCATATAATTAATAACTCTCTTTCTAATTCAGAGGATTAACCGAGAGACTAAAAAAAGCTGATTAATTTAAAATTAATCAGCTTCTCTAATGTAGCTAGTTGGGCTAGCTGGGTTCGAACCAGCGCATCTCGGGATCAAAACCCGATGCCTTACCACTTGGCTATAGCCCAATAAAGTGGAGGGGAGTGGATTTGAACCACCGAACCCGAAGGAGCGGATTTACGGTCCGCCGCGTTTAACCAGACTTCGCTACCCCTCCATTATTAATGAGTGGATTAATTAATATTCACACCATTTAGTATATTAAACTATTTAAAAGAAAAATTCAATTAAATTTAAAAAATTTTGAACCTTTCAATGCCGATTAGCAGATTCGGACTGCTGACCCCTTGTTTACGAAACAAGTGCTCTGCCAACTGAGCTAAATCGGCATAATATAAAAGTGCTAGCTTTAACGACTAGCACTTCAGAACTCCGGATGCCAGACTCGAACTGGCGACACTCTGATTAACAGTCAGACGCTCTGCCAACTGAGCTAATCCGGAATAAACGCGTGGCAACGTCCTATCCTCGCAGTGGGCGATCCCACTACTACTTTCGGCGCGCAGAAGCTTAACTGCTGTGTT
>CAKQCC010000051.1 GCA_934216625.1 uncultured Lactobacillaceae bacterium | reverse complement strand
GACCCAAGCTATCAGACCGACTTGCAAACCGCCATCACCAGTACTAAGGATCCGAAAATTGTTAAATCAATTATTAATCAGTTCAAAAACGCTAACGTAATTAAGCCACAAGACTTAAGAAGCTGGTACGGCGGCCTTTTGGCAAATCATGCTGGTCAGCAAGCTGTCTGGGACTGGTTCAGAGATCACTGGCAGTGGCTCGAAAAGAAACTCGGTGGTGACATGGAATTTACGTTCTACATCACGATCGCTGCCAACGTCTTTCACACCCAAAAACGGTTGGCTGAATTCAAGGCTTTCTTCGAACCCAAAGTTAACTTACCGGGCCTCGGTCGTGAAATCCAAATGGACATCGAGTCCATCACTAGCCGAGTTAGCTTAATTGAAGCTGAACAACATGACGTTGAAAGAACTTTAGATTCAATTCAAAAGAAGTGATTTGATGACCCAAACATGGTTAGTTACTGGTTGCCACACTGGATTCGGCCGCGAACTAGCTCAATATCTGGCCCAGCAAAAAGTCAACCTAGTCGCTACGGCTCGGCACCCGGCTTCCCAATTGAACTACCTTGACCAATTTAATCACGGTCAAATTCAAAAAATGAAGTTAGACGTGACCAACGATTCCGAAATCAAACAAGTTGTCGAAGCTACCCGGCGAAAACTGGGCCGAATCGACGTCCTGGTCAACAACGCTGGTTTCGGAATTGTCGGGACTTACGAAGAATCATCCCTCAAGCAAGCCCAAGCTATGTTCAACGTTGACGTCTGGGGACTGGTTAAAATGACCCGTGCCGTACTGCCGATCATGCGCCGGCAGCACCGGGGCGCCATCGTTGATTTTTCCTCAATGTCAGGACTGAACCCGTTCCTAGCGGTTGCTTATTATACCGGTGCCAAATACGCGGTCGAGGGAATGAACCAAACCCTCGCCCGTGAAGTTAAACCCGCCGGAATTAAAGTAATGTTAGTCGAGCCCAGCGCCTTTCGGACTAATTTCGCCAAGACCGCTAAACCGCAATTATCTAGAATTAAGGATTACCAATTCTTAAATTCACAAATGAAGTTTATGGCTAAACGGGCCGGAAAAGAAAATGGTGACCCGAAGCGGGCGGCTCAGATCATCTATGACCAGGTCACCAACCACTTTGCGACCTTGCCATTACAATTACCACTCGGTTCCCGTTCGGTTGACGGGACCATCGACCATCTGTCTAAAGAATTAAATTGCTTCAAGCGATTACGAAAGCTGGCTAGTTCAGCCGATTATCAAAAATAAAATTAGGAGGGTTATTATGAAAAACCTGTTAACGGCTTTAATTTTCTTAATTATTTTCGGAATTGCGTTGTTTCTACTGGTTACGTTCAAAAACTGGTTCGTGGCCATCATTGCCGTTTTAATCGCTGCCCATTGTCTCAGCATGGCCCTGATTCACTGGGGAGCATTCGTTGACGAATCTCTATAAAATCTAAAGTTAATATCATAAGCAGTCCCCAACGGACCGCTTTTTCTTTATGCTATAATTAAATTGTTAGGGAGGATAAAATGGCACTAAGGGCTACTCATATCGTATTCTCGGAAGCTTTAATCAGCGGCGGCTTATTATTGACCAGTCAGCCAATTCCGGTTGATTTGGTCAGCCTGCTGGGAATTTGGATCGGAGTTCAGCTTCCCGATCTCGACACCGGGAACACCAGAATGAACCGTCATTTGGGTCGATTCGGTCGGTGGTTGGGTCACCGATTTATTCACCGGACTTGGACCCACACGGCCTGGGCAATCGCCATTATGTTCGGGTTAGCTACTTGGCTGCCGTGCCCTAGTCAATTCGATTCCAACGTCGGAAATTACATCCGCTGGTTATATTTAGCAGTCGCCAGTGGCTATTTTTTACACATCATTGAAGATGCCTTTTCATACCAAGGGATCTGCTGGTTTTATCCGTTTCAACGGTTTAACCGTTCGGCCAGCGGTCACTTTTACCGAAAACGACCGTGGCATTGTTTTTACTACCGAACCGGCGGGACCGAAGAAAAAATCATCCGTTGGGTTGCGTTTGTTGCGATGTGGTTTTTTTTAATTGAAATCTTTACCGAAAATTATGGCAAGTGAAACTAAAATGTTCAAAATTAATTTTGATGGTCCAAATGATAACTCCCGAATTAATCAATTGATCCAAAAATGGAATGACCATTCAAAGGTCAAAGTCGATTTAATCGGGGTTAAAATCAGCAACGCCTTCAGTATGTATCACCAAACCGTCAAAAGGAACTGGCAAATCAGGAACGTCAAACTCAAAAACTACCACCCAATTCTATTAAACGATTTAGACACCAACTTCAGCTTTTTAATTATTCTGAATTCAAGTGGAAAAATGATTCACTGTGATCTGATTCAATCAAACGGTCAAATAAAGCCGGCAGATCGATTAATTCAGCAACTTTTCAAGAAACGTGATCAACAATATCTAGACCTTTTTTATTGCATTACTAAGAACGCCGAGAATTACTTATTTCGTTCCAAAACTAACGGGAGTAAATTAAAATGAAGCAAAATCAGCCAAAACTAAAGCGCGGTCTGAACGCGAAGAAAATGCAAATGATTGCAATCGGTGGCGCAATTGGGGTCGGGTTATTCATGGGTTCATCATCAACCATTGACTGGACCGGCCCTTCCGTTTTAATTGACTATGCGATTGCCGGCTTCGTGCTGTATCTAATCATGCGGGCAATGGGTGAAATGCTGTACGTGCACCCGGTCACGGGTTCGTTTTCAGAATTTGCGAGCCTTTACATGCACCCGTTTTTTGGTTATCTAACCGCCTGGAGCAATATTTTCGAATGGATCATGATTGGGATGAGCGAAGTGATCGCAATCGGGACCTATTGTCACTTCTGGTGGCCGCACTTGCCGAATTGGATCCCTGGATGTCTCGCCATTGCGCTACTGTGCGGGATTAACTTAATCTCGGTTAAATCATACGGTGATTTTGAATATTGGTTCTCATTAATTAAAGTCCTCACCATTATTTTGATGATCATTGCCGGATTGTTGGTGATTACGATCGGTTTTGGTAATCATATGCACCCGGTCGGGATCAGCAACCTTTGGCGACACGGTTTCTTTGCGGGAGGAATCAAGGGCTTTTTCTTCGCTTTCGCGATCGTTTTAGCTTCCTACCAGGGAATTGAATTCATCGGAATCACGGCTGGTGAAGCCGAAGATCCCCAGCATTCAATTGTGAACGCCATTCAATCAACGATCTGGCGGATTTTGATTTTCTACATCGGCGCGATCTTCGTAATCGTTAGTATTTACCCGTGGAACCAGCTTAATTCAATGGGATCGCCGTTTGTGGAAACGTTTGCTAAGCTCGGGATCAGTATTGCTGCCGGAATCATCAATTTCGTAATTTTAACCGCAGCACTATCGGGTTGCAACTCAGGAATTTACAGCACCAGCCGAATGGCCTACACTCTGGCCCAGCAAAACGAGCTACCACACCGGTTTTTGAAACTAAACCGGCATGGGGTTCCGTACTGCGCAATTATCGCGGTGTCAGCCGGGATTTTCATGGGAATCATCCTAAACGCGGTGATGACTGCGTGCTTTAAAGACAGTGGTAAGATTTTTGTAATGGTGTACAGTTCCAGCGTACTGCCAGGAATGGTACCGTGGGCCGTAATTCTAATCAGTCAAATGCGGTTTCGAAAATTAGAACCACAAGCTTTAAAGCACCACCCTTTTAAAATGCCATGGTGTCCTTATAGTAATTACTTTGCCTTGCTTCTGTTGGTAATTACTTTGATTTTTATGGCGCTGAATCCCGTCACCAGAATCCCGTTGGGAATTGGTTTTGCCTTTCTAATAATCATGACCATTATCTATTTCAAAAGGTACAACCATCCCAAATTGAGCAAAATAAAAAGCGGAAAATCAATTAAATTTCCGTCGAATTAATTTTGTTTAGTTTGCTTAGCTAATTGACACTCGTGAATTGCTTGCTTGGCTAATTGCATTGCTCGCTGCGAATGCGAATCCTTGGAATCTTGCAACAACTGACAAGCAATGTGAATCAAATTCTCGGGAGTAAAGCCCTTGTGTTTAGCTTTGCTAATTGGGATCGTAACTGCACCGTCAATAATCTTGACTTTGCCGCTTAAACGATCATAAGCAACGACTTGATTATTCATCAAATCACCTCAAATTAATGTTTGGGCCGATGCGTTTTTAAATAATTATGATACTTAACCATCTTGCGTGGTGACATCATTGCAAACGAAAAAATCTGCAGCAATCGCGTGAACAAAATTCGAATTTCAAAATAACTTTCCCGCCAATCACGGGGCTTCGAGAGTAAGTAGCCAATAAAGCAACGAATTGTTGCAGCCACAAACTCAAGAATCCACAAAAATAAATTCACGATTGCAAAAGCAATCACCGCCATGAAGAAAAGAGCAAAAATGGTAATCGTAGTCACAAAAAGATCACCTAATTTCGTTTGCAAAAGATCTACTAATTTATTTTAACATAATTCTAAGTTACGGAGAGGATCTTCAAAATGAACCAAACTAAATTAATCCCGTTCAATCGGACTGAAATTCAAGGCGTTAACTACCGACTCAGCAATGACGTTCCGGTTAAACTATTTTTCAACGCTCGTCAGCAATGCACTAAAATCGGTTTTTACATTCTAGAAGAATTAGCGATCGGTCACCGCTACCCTCACATTACGTTTATTTTGATTAAAAATCGAACTGGTTACCGACTGACTGACCTAGGCGAAGCTCAAGCAACGTTTGGTCACCTAATCAATTTGCCAATAATCAAGTCATACCGAGAACGACTCGGGATCGCCTTTAATCCCAAAGGTAATTATTATTACATTCAAATGCCGCTTCTAAACAGTATTGAAGCTTATACGCACCGCTTGCTTGAATTCTTGACCCAGCTCAAGACCGTGGCCGATCTTAAGCACCGAAACCTATTAAAATAATCACTTAATGCCGTTATTTTTAACGTTACCGCCCTGAACTGAATAAATTAATTTGCCGTTTGGATCGTTAACGTTGAATTTCAAATTATTATCACGCAACTGATTAGACAAGTTCTTAGAAGTTTTCTGTAAACCGGTGGTAAGCTGTTTCCAGAATTTGAGGGCCTGACTATTATGTTGCTGAGCATATTGAACTAACGAATTCATCTGCGAACCCTTCAAATTCAAAGTAATCGTGCCATGATGAGAATCGTACTTAACGTTACCGATTTTTCGATAATTTTTGCCCATTTGATTCGCAACGTTGTTAAGGGCCCGGTTCCGTTGTGAATCGATAATCTTTCGCTGGCTATCGTCAGCAAAATACTGGCCAGTCGGTAAATCATCATCGCTGCCGTTTCGCTTAATTTTTTCCTGAGAAGCTTTTTGCTGGCGTTGTTCGTTAGTCTCACAAGCACTGAGTGAAAACACGCACAGCAGCAATAAAACTCCAGTTGTAAATCGTTTCAGTAAATTTTTCTTGATCATTAATTAAAACTCCTTTTAATAAATTCAATGTTAATTTTATCATTTCAATTACCAAGGCGGTAGACCTAATTTATTTTTGGTTCCGAACGTAGCGTCGGTAAAATAGGAGCGGGTCATCAAAACTATCAACGGTGTTTAAATCCAAATCCTTAATCACTTCCGCTTCTTCTTTAGCAAGCTCACGCTGGTCGGCGCGATTCTTTTTCAGATAAGGATTCTGGCGGTACTGGGCTTCTTCACACCCCATCCAACGTAAAATCCATTCTTTTTCGTCATGTGAAAGCTTATTCATTGATTAACTGACCTCTTTCAATAAATTATTAAAGTTTTAAGGAGCTGAATTCAATTGAAATGTTCACTAGTTCAAGAATTAATTGACGCCCGGAGAATCATGGACCAGTTCAAAAGCCTAAACGACGTTTTAGCCGAACGGAA
>CAKQCC010000050.1 GCA_934216625.1 uncultured Lactobacillaceae bacterium | reverse complement strand
CCATCGTTAACGTGTATTCCGCACGCAAGCGATTAGCCATCTTGAATTGGGAGCGCGGTTTTCGACCACTATAATCGCGATCGGCAGAAAAGCCGTGGTGGCGAAGTGCTTGAACAACTTCTAAGCTCTTCACGTCAGCCTTGGCGCCGATTCCAACCACAAAAGCGTTCAGCGGATTGGGTTTCGGGAACGGTAAGTGATTGGACTTTAGCAGTAGCAGTAAGCGCTCAACGCCCATTCCAAAACCAACGCCGGGGGTTTCCGGGCCGCCTAGCTGGTGAACCAAGTGGTTGTAACGACCACCGGCCAGTACCGTAGTGAAACCGTGACTAAAGACTGGTGACTTAGCCATGATTTCAAAAATGGTGTGGTTATAATAATCAAGGCCGCGAACCACGTCTGGGCTAACGTAGTACTTAATGCCCAACGCATCCAGCATTTTCTTAACCCCGTCAAAATATTGTTTAGCTTCCGGAGTTAAGTAATCCAGAATTGACGGTGCGTCGGCCACAAATTGCTGATCACGCGGATCTTTACTGTCAAGAACCCGCAACGGATTCTTGTGCATCCGTTTCTTAGAATCTTCACTTAGCTCGTCAAAGTGCGGTTCCAAATAATCAATCAAAGCCTTGCAATACTGATCTTTAGTCTTACGATCGCCCAGGGTATTCAAGGCAATGTGTAAATGCTTCAAGCCGTAATGATGTAACAAATCAACGGCCATCGCAATCACTTCAGCATCAATTGCCGGGTTATTGCAGCCGAACGCTTCCACCCCAATCTGGTGAAATTCACGTTCACGGCCTGATTGCGGATGCTCATAACGAAACATCGGTCCCATGTAACAGACTTTGAATGGTTTAGTGGTGTCAGGCCCATACAATTTATTTTGAATAAAGGCTCGAACGACACCCGCAGTCCCTTCCGGACGTAAGGCAACGTGCCGGCCACCTTTATCCTTAAAATCATACATTTCTTTTGAAACGATGTCGGAAGTATCACCAGACGTTCTGGAATAAACGTGGTAATTTTCGAACATTGGGGTCCGAATCTCGTGATAACGATACCGTCGGAATACTTTCCGAGCGGTATTTTCAACGTACTGCCATTTTTCAGATTCACCGGGCAGAATATCTTTAGTTCCTCTCGGGCGTTGATATGTTGGCATCTAATTCCTCCTTAAATCGATAAACAAAAAACGCCCTTGCAATTTAACAAGGGCGTTCGTGGCGCGGTACCACCTTTTTTGTAACTATCGGATAACGTCTTCGAACGAATAATTAAATATTGCCTCGGAAGTGTCTTTCAGGCTTCGACAAGGCACCGTTCCACCAAACCGGTGTTCTCTAAACATGCCAAAAGTCCTACTAATCTTCGTCATCGGTGTTATCTAATATTTCAAATTAAGAATAATCGGAATCAAGCCAAAAGTCAAACCAACTATTTTCGATCGGTATCTAGTGTAAACGTAGCCGGACCGTCGTTATCTAGTTCGACCTGCATATCAGCCCCGAAAACGCCGGTTGCGACTTTAACGCCCTGATCCCTTAGGGCTTGGTTAAATTGATCATAAATTTGTTTAGCGTGCTTAGGTTTCCCAGCATGAAAGAAAGAAGGCCGATTGCCCTTTCTGACGTCGGCGTACAGGGTAAATTGAGAAACCGAAAGCACTTGACCATGAACCTGACTTAAGTTCAAATTCATTTTGTCATGCTCATCAGCAAAGATTCTTAAATGAGTAACTTTGTGAACTAAATATTTAATCTGATCAGCCCCGTCGGAATCTTCAACCCCGACTAGGATCATCAAGCCCTGCGGAATTCGGCCATGAACGTGACCGTTAATTGAGACCTGAGCATGTTTAACCCGTTGGATAATAATTCTCACGTTAATCACCCTTTTTAGTCCTTAGTTTTTCGAGCATTTTGAGTTCCGTCTCGTGTTCCAAAAGATGAGCCTTTAAATATTCCAAAAGCCCGTTTTCGTCTTTGAAAATTCGCGGATGGTTCTGTTTATGAAGCCTTAAATCAATTTCGTTAATTTTCTGCCGGCCGGTCCAGCGATGACCATAACGAATAATCAATCGATTATTGAGCCGGCGGCGACCAAAGCGGAATACGTAGACGTTATCGGGAGCCATTAACGGTCGAATGTAGCTTTTGTGATAATGATAACCATTATCTTTTAAATACTTTTTAGTTTGACTTAACATTTCGACCCCCCCTCAAACTTGAATAAATTGTTTTAATTTATATCATAACCGAAATTAAAATTAAAAACAAATTAAACGCCTTAAAAATGTTATAATTAGGCGATTGGAAGTTGATTAAAATTGAAAAAACAAATTACAATTGCGGAAGTTGCTAAAAAAGCGGGTGTTTCAAAAGCGACCGTTTCCAGAGCAATCAATAACAGCCCCCGGGTCAGAATCAAGACCCGCCGGCTAATTCAAGGAATTATTAAAGCGCTCGGCTACCATCCCAACACTGCGGCCAGGGGGATTCGTACCAAAGTCTCTAAGACCATCGGGATTATCCTCCCGAACATCACCAATAACTTCTTTGCCGACCTGGTTCGTGGTGCTGAAGATCAAGCACGAATAAGTGGCTACCAAATCATGATCACCAATACCGACGAAAAATCAACTTATGAATACGCTGACATTAACAACCTACTTAACCAGATGGTTGACGGTTTAATCATCATCAGCACCGGAGCCATTAAAAACTACAAGCAAATTCTCCGCAAGACCCCAACGATTTTTGTCGATCGATTACCGAGTAAAGGAGAATTAAATAAATTCGACACCCTTTTGCTTAATAACGTTGAAGGCAGCTACGTTGCCGTTAACAGTCTAATTCACAGTGGAGCAGAACGAATCGGGTTTATCAATAGTTCGGTAACGAACATCAATATCGAACGAATGCGTGGCTATCAAAAAGCCCTTACGGTTAATCACCGAAAACTCGATTGGGACATCGTAAAACAAAGTAACCGAAAAGCCAACAACGTTGCTAAATTAACTGGGCAACTAGTGGTCAACCAAGCCTGTGACGGCCTGCTCGCCGCTAATAACACCATCTTTAAACAAGTTCTAAATAAAATCAAAGCTGACCAAATCGAACACCTGCAACTAGCGACGTTTGATGATAACTATTATTATCAGTTCATAAACCGAAGAATCATCGTAATTAAACAGCCGGCCTACCAAATGGGCCACCAAGCAGTTATTAGCCTGGTCAACCGAATTAATAATCCGACCTTGCCGATTCAGCATTTTCGCCTCAAGCCGACAATCAAATTATATGAACAAAAGCGGCGTTTCCGTAATCATTCACGAAAGCGCCGTACTGAACTTTAGTTTCTAAAGTTTCTAGTTATCTTTTTTGCCAACGTCGATTGCTTGATGTTTCAAACTTGGAAAAATATGATGATCAGCGAATCCGGTAATGCTACCTTGGAACAGGAAAGCAAAAATCGTTCCAATTCCAAAATTCAAGAATCCCGCCATTACATCACCAGTCTTAAGACCAATTACAATGATTGCAATAACGGCCATGATGGTTGGCGGGATATAAGAACACCACATTGCTTTCGCCGCTTTGCCGTTAAAAAATTTAAAACGCAAGATTTGCATTAAATCATCGGCTGGATGCAAGGCTAAATTAACCCGCTGATAAATTGAAATTGCGACCGCAATAAACGTTACTCCCAAAAAGTTAACTAAAACGTAAATTATAATTCCCAAAACCGAAGTCGTTGACGGAAAATACACCTCAAAGACGTTATCAAAGAATTGAATCAGTAGTGCGAACGGGACTAGGAAAATTACGTTGCCGAAGACCCGGCTCCAGCTCCAGTGCCCAATCAGAACTGCGTTAAGCACCGTCGTTAAAAGGCCTAAGCCTAAGAAAGCCCAAAATAAATCCCAGCTAAAAGCATTGCCAAAATTAGTCTCAGCTGCGGTCCAGTAAGCTGACCCCAAAAGCCTTGAATGAATCTTAGCACTACTCACTAGCGTTAAAACGTTTCCAGCTGAATTAAACACTAACGAAACCACGAAATAAATAATCGCCGTGGTCATTGAAATTGTTCGTTTGGGTTTTACATTTTCCATAATTACCCTAGCCACCTTAAATGATTCAAAAATAAAATTAGGTCGATTAAAATCAATCAACCGACAACATTTAGTATTATAAAGATTTCGTTAATTCTTTTAAACCCGTTTCAAAAGGCTAAAATAGCCGAATAACTGATTCAATCAGTCAACCATAAATTATCCAGCCCCAAGAGAACGGGGCCGTTAATTTGCGTTAAATTAATTTGGCTTAATGTAAACGATTACATAAAGGGTTAAACAAAAACGGAACTTTTCGGTTCCGTTAAATAATTATTTAATTACGTCATTGAGATTGATCCAAACTCGATAATGGTGAGGCAATTCAATCAGTACGTAGCGCATCCCAATTGGCTGGTGAAACGAAACTGATTCAAGTTGCATCCCCTTTACGACTTTAAACTTACGGTAATCAGAATCATAATTTTGATAAAAACTAACGCCGTTGTGTCGAGTAAAGTCTTTATCCGGTAGCCACATCGAGGCACCATCACGAATTTCAACTAACTTAGGCAAGTTAAACCGTTGACGACTAAACGAATGTTCAACTACGTTACGGCCACTAAAGAGTTGTTTAGTAACCCGAGCGGAAGCACGACCATCCATCCACGGATCAAACTTCTTAATGAATTGACGGTAATTATCATTTAAACGCCAACGACCAGCTAAAATTCGGTCAAGCTGTTGAATCACCTGATCAGTAGTCGTGACGATCTTACCAGGCGCAACCCGTTTAAAATCAAAGTAAAAACCACGGGTTCGTTTAGCGTACCGATCAAAATCATAATCAAAGAAGATCATCGGTCGCTTCAGAATCGAATAATCAAACATTACTGATGAATAGTCAGTAATCAAAACGTCACTAATCAAATACAAATCAGCAATGTCTTGATAATCACTAACGTTAATCGCCACGTCAGAATATCGAGACAAATCCAAATGGTTCGAAATCATATAATGGGTTCGAACTAAAATGACGACCTGATGACCATAATGCTGCCTAATTTTAGCTAAGTCTAAATGCAAATGAGCCGTATATTCATCATTCTTAATGAATTCGTTATCACGCCAAGTCGGTGCGTACAAGACTACCGTTCGACCTTTAGCGATTCCTAAACGGCGCTTGATTTTTCGAACGTAATCAGGAGTAGCGTTCTTTAAGATATCATTCCGCGGATAACCCGTCAGCATCATTTGATTAGCGTCTTTACTAAAGGCCCGCTGCATAATTCGGGCTGAATACAGGTTAGGCGCTAATAAATAGGTCCAGCGGCGATTATCTTGATAAACTTGCTTGTGGTATTTAATCGCGTTGTTACCAGGCATCGTCACTAAATTAACGTCTTTGCCGATCGTCTTTAGTGGCGTACCGTGCCAAGTCTGCAAAACGATTGCCCCACGTGGCACTTGCCAACGGAACGGCCGTCTAGCGTTGACGATCCAGTATTTAGCTTGGGCCTGCTCAAGCAAGCCCCGATAACCAAAGCGTTCAACGTAAGGTAAATGGTGACGCTTGAAATAAGGAACCATCGCTTGATTAACGTTCCAGTACAACCGATACTTCGGATAATGTTTGCGAATATAGAGATAAAGCGCTTTCGGATTATCAGAATATTTGGTGCCAAAGAAACTATCAAAAATAATAATTTTTCGTTTGGGCAGAATAGTTCCCAAATAATTCAATAAATTAGCTTGAAAATCCTTAATTCGGAACCAGTGCCAGAATTTGTTGAAGATGACGTGACGATCCGGTTCTTGATCCAAATCACTGGCCTTCGTATTAAGGACCGTTTCCACCACTCGACGGGCTGCGTCACCTTTTTGACCGTATTGAGCAAAGCGGTTCGCAAACTCGACTAACCGTTGAT
>CAKQCC010000049.1 GCA_934216625.1 uncultured Lactobacillaceae bacterium | reverse complement strand
ATGTTCTGCATGGTAATGATTGCTAAATGATTATGATAAGTAATGATTCCAAGAATAATCCCAAAAACCAGCCCGATCATAATCTGCCAGCCTAAAGTTAAACGACGTAACGCACGCATAAATAAAGCCCCTAATCTTTGAATTTCGAAGAGGTTAGAGGTCAATTCTGAACTTAATTTAATCAAGAAAAAAATTCTTTTATCTGGCGCGCTACCAAATAAAAGAATTTCACTTGTTTTAATTAAGTTCAATTCAAATTTATTCTCTAAAGCGCTCCACAGGGATTCCCTGTGACAGTCCGCAGTCTTTTAAACTACGTCCCAGATCACCGCCAGCCACTACTAACGACACCTCGGCGACTTCCCCTTTCAATCAACTTCACGGTAATAGTGGTTACTCCATTGATCTACTTTTGTCGATCGCAACCTCTTCGATTTAATTTTCATTTTTTAGTATACTCACTTAATGGTAATTTGTAAAGCTCTTGAGTTAACTTTCAATAATAATAAGATATAATAAAAAGGGAAGGAGGATTCCAAATGAACATGAAATCTGATCACAAAAGTTGTTGCTACACTAATGATCAAGGCAAAAAGATCTGCCGGCATTCAACCGCTAAAGATCGGCATTGTACCTGTAAAATGAACTAATTTTAGATAAACTAAAAACTAGGCAATCAAGTTAGATTACCTAGTTTTATTTTTAGCGAAGTTAATTATTACTCATGATCTGATTCACAATCCGAACGACCTTATTACTCGGGATAGCAAAACCAATCCCTTCAACACTACCACCTTGCGGAGTCATGCTTAGTTTCATCGAATTAATGCCGATCACTTGGCCCGCCAGATTAATCAGCGGTCCACCAGAATTACCAGGATTGATCGGCGCGTCGGTTTGAATTACGTCAAAGCTCGGCTGTTTAGTCGGCTTTAAATTCGTATTATTCTGGCCATTCTCGGTCACTTTTCGCTTTTTAGCTGAAATTATACCGCGGGTCAATGATGAAGCGTACTGGGAACCCATTGGCGAGCCAATCGCTAATGCCGTTTCGCCCGCTTCGATTCGACTGGAATTGCCAAAGGTTGCTGACTGGTTGATTTGACCAGACCCAACTTTAATCACCGCCAGATCGTTCGCGGCGTTCGAGCCAATTTCTTTAGCGTTAATTCGTTTGCCGCTGCTCAAAATCACCCTTAATTTAGAAGAGCCATTAACCACGTGATTATTGGTCACAATATATGCTGAGCCATGGCTGATTTTGTAGACGATCCCGGAGCCTTCACTCATGGCCCTCATTGCCGGTGCGTTACTCTTCCGGTGTAAAATCATCCCGCCAAAAACAATCGTCTTCGGTTGTTTCTTCATGTTAATCACCGAAACTACCGAATTCTTAACGTCATTATAAGCGTTTTCGGACTGTTCCTGGACGTTTCCGCTACTAACTTGACGCGGCTGGGCAAATTCATCATGCCATATCCAGAAGCCACCGCAAACTAGAATGCTTATGACCAGTGCGGTAATTAAACTAATCCAGAAAGGCCGCCTGTCGTCATCATATCCAAACATTCGAATCACTCGTTTCTTTATTTAGTAGTCATTATTATACATTATTTCCGGCCCGTTCAGCAAATTAGGCAAAATAAAAACCGCTAAAATTAGCGGCAATTTATGGAGAATAGCGGGTTCGAACCGCTGACCTTTTGCATGCGAAGCAAACGCTCTCCCAACTGAGCTAATTCCCCAAAATCATTTATCAATCACTTTCAATTTATATGGTACACCAAATTATTATAAAATCAAGTCTAAACGTCTAATTCAAACCATTCTGCGCAAATAGAACCTAACTCGTTGCTTAAAATTCGGTTGAATTGGTTTCGGTTCAACGCTCGACAAGACGTTCGTCAAATCATTAATTGGATAAACTTGGCAATGATTGATCAGCTGGCGTTCGTTACTTTTTTGTAACCCGTACTTTAAGAAATGAGCGGTGGCGATCGTAACGTCATCCCCCAGATACCGACGCAGATCGTTTCGCTTTGCCAACCGATTATAGAAATCAACAACCTCACTGACGTTGTGATCCATCGGCCGTGCCGCGAAAATCACGTTGCTGGTGATCCGACCGGTTCGATCCAGTCCGGTAAAGGCCTGTTCATGTAATAATTGATTAAGGGACTGCTTCAGCTGAAGTCGTGAATTCAAGTAAACCCCACCGGTCTTCAGCAGCTTTAGCCAGCCCACGTAACTAGCGATCGCTGCCGATTGTTTCTGACGAGCAGCCCGTCTGGTAAAGAGCTTTTTCGATTCGTTAAAATTACGGGAAGTCCAAAGATAAATCTGATAATCAGGATTGAAGCGCTGCCAATTTTGTAGATTCTGGCGAATTTGGTTTGGAATTGGTTCATTACTAAACCAGCAGCAGTGAATAATTTTCGGAATTCGATTCATGTTAACCTAACCTTTCGTTTAATTATCTTTATTTTAACATAACCTTAGTTGTTATAATTATTACGGGAAGTGATTTGCATCAAAAATTCAGAACCATCAATCTTCTTTGCCCGTCATTCACCAGCCGTGATCGCACGTAATTTGCTCGGCCACCAAGTTATTTATCAAGGCCCCCAAGGTTTATTATCCGGTTTAATCGTGGAAGATGAAGCGTACGGTGGGGCTAACGATTCAACTTCGTACGCTTATCAGCACCGAATCACCAAGACCAGTCGACCACTCTACGGAAATCCGGGAACCATGTACATCTACACGATTCACGCCTCGTACGTGTTCGGGATCGTCGACCAACCAAAAGGAATCCCAAGTGGAATTATGGTTAGAGCCATTGAACCGGTTCACGGAAAATCAATTATGATTAAGAATCGACAAAAATCCGGCGTTAACCTAACCAACGGCCCCGGAAAATTAATGCAGGCTCTCGGAATTCAGGACACTACCTATAATCTAAAGCCTTGCAATCGAGAACCGTTAAAAATTGATTTAATTCACCAACGAAAACCGTTATTTATTAGCACCAGTGCTAGGATCGGCGTCAGTAAAGGGCCTAACCAGAACGACCGGCTTCGTTTCTACGTCACCGGAAATCCTTACGTATCAAAAATGCGAAAACGTGACGTCCGTCAAGACCACGGTTGGCAAAAATAATATTACTTAATTTAAAAGTTTGTAATCATCCTGTAACCTATTAATAAACTTCGGTTAACATTCGACGAGTAATATATAAAATGTTCGTTGACGAGAGATTAACAATTCTATTAATCGAAGGATGTTATGGTTTATGAAGTTAAGTCATCAAATTTCAGTTGCGTTGTTATCCGCTTGTTTATTATCGGGAATTGCTGCTGGTCATAATCAGCAGCGGGTTCACGCCGCAACTACCCGGATTACCGCCGTTAGTCAGCGGAACAGTAAGCAGCAGCACGTGGCCCAAAACCAACCGGCTTTAATTCAAAGGGTTAGTCGAAAAGCTCAAAATGATAACCGCAGCTGGTTTACGGACGGCTTAAGTTCTCAACAGTTAAGGGCCCGCAACTGGGTTTCCGGTCGTGAATCTGGTCACCGCTGGAACGTATTAAGTTACGGTGGCCGTTGCATTGGTTACTTCCAATTAGACCCTGCTTACTTAGGTAAAAAGCACGGTCACGTTAATTTAAACCATAAACATCAAGTCAAGGTTGCTGATGCTTACGCCAAGTCACGTTACGGATCTTGGGTTCACGCTAAGCACTTCTGGCGGATTCATCACTGGTATTAATCGATCAATTTAATTAAAAAATTAAAAAGCTCGTTAGTGATTTAGCTAACGGGCTTATTTTTGTGCTAAAATTAACTTAAATTTAATTAGGAAGTGATCAAATGTTTAAGAATCAAATGGCCTGCACCACGATGCTGGTGGGCAAAAAAGCCAGTATCGACGGTTCTACCATAATTGCTAGAAATGAAGATTATCCTAAACCAATCGGCCCGATCGCTTTTAACGTGGTTCCCGAACGGAATCAGCACCACGCTGAATACCACGCTCGAGAATCCGGAATAAAAGTTCCGCTTCCGGATCACGCTTATCGCTACACGGCACAGCCGATCAACGGTAATCATCATCACGCGTACGAAGAAGGCGGGATTAACGAAAAGAACGTCGCCATGAGTGCGACCGAAACCATTTTCACAAACGAACGTTTCCTGGGTGCCGATCCCCTAGTCAAGCACGGAATCAACGAAGAAGCGATTCCAACCTTAGTCTTACCGTACGTTGATAACGCCAGAGCCGGTGTTAAGCGGTTAGGACAATTAATTGAAAAATACGGTACCGGCGAAAGCAACGGAATCGCCTTCAGTGATCATGACGAAGTCTGGTACCTGGAAACCGCCGGCGGTCACCATTGGGTTGCTGAACGCATTCCCGATAACGCCTACGCAATCGCCCCGAACCAAACCATGATTCAAAACGTCAACTTTGACGATCCGGATCACTTCATGTATTCAGCGGACCTGCCGAAGTTCGTTAAAGATCATCACTTGAACCCCACTCCCGGTACCTTTAACTTTAGACAGATCGCCGGAACCCACTCAACCTGGGACTCGGTATACAACACCCCGCGAGCTTGGTACGGTCAGCGAATGTTCTCACCGGAAATTCATCAAGCACCCACTAGTCAGCACATTGCGTTCGTTCATCACGCCAACCGAAAGTTAAGCGTCCAGGACGTCGAACGTTTCTTATCTTCACACTACCAGAACACTCCGTACGATCCGCTTAACCATCCCAACCTGCTCAACCATCCTAAATTCAGGCCGATCGCCATTAACCGCAACGCCGCCAGTCATATTTTACAGATTAGAAACGACGTTGACCCGAATCACGCCGCAATCGAATGGCTAGCACTCGGTTTCCTAAGTTACAGCCCGTTCGTTCCCTTTTATACCAACATTGACCGGACGCCCGCGAACTATCAAGTCGCCGGATCGGAAGTGACCCCACAAAGTGCCTACTGGTTATTTAAATCCCTGCTGGTTTACGTTGAACCGCATTATCATGAGTTCATCGACCAGGTCAACGCTTATCGCCGTCAAGTTCAGGCCTACGGATTAAACCAGATTGCGCTCACTGATCAACGAGTGCAAAACCAAAGCGGTCCCGAATTAACTAAATCATTAACCAAGGCAACTGATCAGACCACCGGCCAAATTTGTAAAATGACCAAACACTTAATTAGTGATCTAATCAAACGAAGCCTTAACCAATCCAAAGTTAGATTTTAATAAAAATAAGCCCCTGAAATTTAAATAATTTTAGGGGCTTTTGTAACTCAATTTTTAGTGCTGAACTAAAATCAACAACTTAACGTGATTCCGACGCGACGTAATGTAACGATGATGCCGCAGTTTAAAACGATAACGTCGTCCATTGCTGATGATGCCAAAAATTCGGACGTATTTACCGCTCGGCAAAAATGAAACTAAATTCCGTCGAATAAAATTAATCCGCGAATATACTTTAGTCCGTCGCTTTAAGCGGACGTAAAGTTTCTCGCCCGTCAAGATCGGAACTAAAGTATAATAGAGCCAATTTTCTTCCACCATCCGGTGCGGCAGTGATTCAAAATGCATTTTGACGCGTCGGTGATCCGATGAATTAGCTACCGAACGCGAATGATTCTGGTTAGAACTCGTTCGGCTCAGACTCGATTGGCTGTGACTAGACGAACTAAAAAGAGAAGACGCTGACGAACTGATCTGACCCTCAAAATAATGAGTCGGTTCAAAGGCTGACGAACTTAATTCTGATACCTTACGAGAACGCATCGACGATAAATCAGGTTGCCTGCCCTTTAGCTGACTTTCCAAAATATCAAGTTTTTGGTCCAAAGCTGAAAGGCCCGAACGATAATGATTGGTTTTAACAGAAGAAGCCGCGTTCCATTTATCAGCGAAAATAGCTGACGAACTGGAACGATCAGACGCTGAACGCAATTTAAAAC
>CAKQCC010000048.1 GCA_934216625.1 uncultured Lactobacillaceae bacterium | reverse complement strand
GCTTATCACGCCGGATTGGGATTAGTCGGAAGCGGGCCCAGATTTTTATTCACAAGTATTTTAGTGAGTATCCAAACGTTCATAAGTACATGAAGGATTCAGTTGACCAAGCGCATCGTCTGGGTTACGTGGAAACCATTACGCATCGTCGGCGGTATTTACCAGATATTCATTCTAATAATTATCACGTTCGGTCGTTTGCCGAACGGACCGCGATGAATACCCCGATCCAGGGTAGTGCGGCTGACATTATTAAAGTGGCGATGATTAAGGCCGAAAAAGCGGTTCGTAAGATGCAAGCCACGATGCTTTTACAGATTCATGATGAGTTAATTTTTGAAGCTCCTGATTCGGAAATTCCGAAGCTCGAGAAATTAATTCCGCACGTAATGGATACGGCAGTCAAATTAGCCGTACCGTTGAAAGTTACCACTGGTCACGGTCGCACTTGGTACGACTTTTTAACTTAAAGGAAGATTAGATGCCCGAATTACCTGAAGTTGAAACCGTTCGACGGGGATTAAATCAGTTAGTAAAAGGTTCACGAATTAAAACGGTTGACGTCCTGTATTCGAAAATGATTCAAAACGTCACCGCAACTGATTTCAAGCGTCGCTTAGCTAGTCAGACGATTCACCGGATTGACCGCCGCGGCAAGTATTTGCTGTTCCGGCTTAGTAATCAGTTAACGTTAGTTTCCCATTTGCGAATGGAAGGTAAGTACGCGGTTCGTCAGGAATCTGAATCACTTGATAAGCATGATTACGTAGTTTTTCATCTAAATGGCGACCGAAAGCTCTGTTACAACGATACCCGTAAATTTGGTCGAATGTGGCTGATTAAGAATGGTGAAGAACATTCGGTTTCTGGATTGGGAACGCTAGGTCCAGAGCCGACCGCTAGTGATTTAACGTTTGCTTATCTTAAAAAAATTATGAATAAGTCACGCGGTCAAATTAAGCCGTTTTTGTTGAACCAAAGCCACGTGGCCGGATTAGGTAACATTTATACCGACGAAGTGCTGTGGATGAGTCAGATTAACCCTAAGCAACCGGCTAACACCATTAGTGATGCTCAAATTAAAAGACTTAGGATTAATATTATTCGAGAAATTAAGGCCGCAATTCGTGGCCACGGCACCACCGTGTTTACCTACAAAAACGCTTTTGGGCAATCGGGGTCCTTTCAGCATCACCTACACGTTTATCACCGGGCTGGTCAGCCGTGTGAACGGTGTGGAACCCCAATCAAGAAGATTAAGGTTGCACAGCGTGGCACCCATTTTTGCCCGAAATGCCAACCGTTAAGGAAATAAGCGATGGTCATTGGCTTAACCGGGGGAATTGCGACCGGTAAATCGCACGTTAGCCGATTGCTAGCGAACTTGGGGTATCGAATCGTTGACGCTGATCTGATTACCCACCACCTTCAGCAACCGGGGCAACCGGGCCTGAAAACAATCGTTGATCATTTTGGCAGCCGGTTTCTGGACCGTTCCGGGAATTTGAACCGCCGTAAATTGGGCCGCTTGGTTTTTAGTAATCCTCGGAAGCTACACCAGCTGGTCAGAATTCTTGATCCGTTAATTCGCCACGAAATAATTAGGCAATTGGCGACCGATTGGAATCGTAAAACCGTACTTGACGCCCCCACGTTATTTGAGAACGGGTATCAATACTTAGCAGATCGGATCGTGGTGGTGGCGTGCAGCCCGGTTCATCAGCTTCAGCGGCTTCACCGAAGGGATCAGCTTCCTTTATCGGCCGCAAGCCGGCGCATCGCTAGTCAGTGGCCGTTAGCAATTAAAGAACGTTTAGCTGACGTGGTGATTAATAGTGACGGGACTTTTAATCAGACTCAGCATCAAGTGATCGCATTAGTTCATCGTCATCAATTGTGAAAGCGAGGTAAGAGAATTGAAATGTCCACATTGTCATCGTGATGGTTCGCGAGTGATTGACAGTCGACCGACCGATGGCGGAAGTGTAATTCGTAGGCGCCGCCAGTGTGAAAATTGCGGCTTTCGCTACACTACTTTTGAACGGATTGAAGAAACTCCCTTGTTAGTAATCAAAAATAACGGAACTCGCGAAGAATTTAACCGTGGAAAAATTTTGCGCGGAATTATTCGTTCGGCTGAAAAACGGCCGGTTCCCATGAAAAAAATGGTTAACATTGTGGACCGGGTCGAAAACAAGGTTCGTTCGTTAGACGTCAACGAGGTTTCGAGCCGGCAAATCGGTGAGTACGTAATGCACGAATTATCGTCGGTTGATGAAATTGCTTACATTCGCTTCGCCAGTGTTTATCGTCAGTTTAAAGACATGACCGAATTTTACCATGAATTAAAAGAAGTTATGAATCGCGATAAAACCAAAAAACGATTTCGTCAAAAATCGAATTCAGATGAACATAGGCAGGAACCTCATCAATGAAACCAAAAGCTGCGTTCGCAATTTCTAATGACCAGGATTTGTCGAATTTACGTCGGCTTTCGCTCGATTTGCTTTACCAGCCTTTGATTCACCCGAACGCTTACGCTTTAGTTAATTTGCTGTGGCGCTTGAGCAGGCTCAATTCGATGCGTCTGGTTTGGCGTCATGTTTCAACGCTGCTGGCCTACCTCGGCTTTGATGTCAAAGTTCTTTCTAAAGCCCTGGCTAAATTGGAAGGTGCCGGGTTATTAGAAACGCTTTATAAGCAGAAGTCAGGCCGTGAATTTTACGTTTTTAGGTTGATTGAGCCGCTTTCGGTTCGGCAGTTCTTCAATGATGATTTACTAAGCGTCGATCTGCTGGAAATGGTCGGCGAAAAACGGTTTGTCACGCTGAACCGTCACTTGGTGCCAGCCAAGCGTCAATTTAAAGACTGGCGTGATTTAAGTCATAATTTTCTTGACGCTTATAATATCGGCAGAAAGCCGCTTCATCAGTTACCAGCCAAAATTAACCAAATTCGTCGGCGAATGGCGACGGCCAAGTTAGCTGATTGGAATCGTGACTATCATGAGTTAAATCAGAATAACGACTTTAATTTCCAGCTATTGTGGGATGAACTCGAAAACGACCCGGTTAATTTAAATCAAGTTAAACGACACGCTAATTTAATTTTGCTTGAACACACGATTTACGGGATTGACGAGATTTCGATGCGGCGTTTTATTGAAAAAGCAACCCGCTTGGATAATTTAGTTGATTTTAGACGGTTTAAAATTTTAATTGCCCGTGAATTTCAGGGAAATCACCACAAACCGGTTCAAAACGATCATCCTCAAGTTGCTGCTCATAAGCTTAACGATAGTGATCAGGCTAAAAAAGAACGGGATTTGGCTCGGGTCGCTAAGTCTTATGCCCCGTTTCAGTTCCTTAAAAACATTCGGCAGCATTTTAACGTTAATTGGGGCGTTAGTATGCCCGAAGAAAACACAATTTATAAAATTATGAGTGAGGATGCGTTTCGCGAAAACCGTGGCGTAATTAATATTTTAATGTATTACGTGACCATTGACTTACAAGAGTCATATTTAAACTTTAATTATATTCAGTCGATTATTAATACCTGGGTTAAAGCTAAAGTCAACACTCCGGAAGAGGCAATTGTGGCGATCAAGCAGCACCAGAAGAAACAGACGCGGCGTGGGCACCGAAAATCTTATCGTCGTCACCGGATCGTTGGCAAATTACCGTACTGGGCTAAAAAAGGGTATCATTATGACCCGAAGAAGAATCAAGCGACTCCCGAAGAAGCTCACCGTGCTGAATTAATTATGAAAAAAATTAAAAAGAAGAATTTGTAAATGAAAGACACTAGACGAACGTTTCAAAAGCTATCGCGTCAAATTAGTCTTGAGCATCATTTAAATAGTTACTCAAATTTGATGAACCAAATTTGCAAAACTCCTCGGATTAGTCAATTCTTAAGCCAGAATCACGTTAATAACCAGATGGTTCGTCGTTCGGCATCGAAGATTTATGAGTATTTTAACGAAATTAAGAAAATTAAATCGGGGCAGGAGTGCTCAATTCCTGGTTACTTCCCCAAGCTGATCATGAACGGCCGCTTAGTTGACGTAACGTACGTTCCTTCTAAACAAACGTTACGGAACCGCCGGCGACTCCAGATTCACGATAATCTAAAGTTAATCGGGGAATCTGATTTAGTCCGCCACAATCATCTTAAGCATTTTTATACGAAAGACGGTCAACACCTTAACGAAAGTCGGGTCAACATTTTACCGATGATCAGTAAGTTTATGGATCGCTATTTCGCTACTTCACGACAATACCAAAAGGGAATTTATTTACACGGTGATACCGGCCGCGGGAAAACGTTCCTGCTTTCGGCAATCGCGAATGATCTGGCGAATCACGGGGTTAAAGTAATTTTGATGCACTTTCCGACTTTCGCAATCAAGATTAAGTCTTCAATTAAACGTGATGACACGTTATCAATTATTAACCAAATTGAGCAATGCCCGATTCTGATGCTGGATGATTTGGGCGCTGATTTGCTATCGACGTGGATCCGGGACGACGTTTTGTCAATTATTTTAGAGTACCGGATGCAAAACCGCCTTACCACGTTTTTCAGTTCAAATTATAGTATGGAAACGCTGGAGTCGTATTTGGCTAATAATCGGGATGGTTCTTCGGAACCCCTGAAAGCTAAACGGATTATGTCGAGGATTAAATTCTTGGCGGTTGAATACGAATTGAAGGGTAAAGATTATCGAAATCCTTAATTTGACTTGACAATTTGTCAATTTAATTGTTAAATATAGTCATACTTATTAAATTTAGAGAGATATGACTTAGGTTTTAAGACTTCAGGGAAGGGAAATCACGACTGGAAATTTCCCCAGTTTTGGATTTAAGCTACCGCTTTCCGAATTGCCCGGTCGAAATACCGGGTCGGTTGGTTCCCGTTATTGACCAGTTGAGTGTTAACGGCCTTTTTAGGTCGTTAATTAAAGTGGGTGGAACCGCGTTATTACATATGACGTCCCTAGTGCTTAATTGCACAGGGGCGTTTTTTATTTATTTTGAAAGGGAGAATTGTTATGTCACAGCTTTCTTTAAAGTTTCCCGATAACAGCGTCAAAAAATTTGATGCTGGAACGACCGTAATGGACGTTGCTAAGTCAATTTCAATTAGTTTGTCCAAAAAGGCCGTTGCTGGTAAATTAGATGGTCAATGGTTTAATTTAAATCAGCCGTTGGACCATGATGGTAAGATCGAAATCGTTACTTCAGACACAGATGATGGATTAAAGGTTTTAAGAAACACTGCCGCAATTTTACTTAAGTCGGCACTATCCGATCAATTTCCTGACATTCGGTTTGGTGAAAGTGGTTCCAGTAAGAACGGCTTTTACGTTGATACCGATAAAAAGGGTAGTCAGGTTAGTTCCGATGATTTAGCATCCTTGACCGACAAAATCAACAAGATGGTTAAAGATAATGACCAGATTGAACGGAAAGTTTTGTCATTAAAAGACGCTTTATCCCAAGTTGACGGTGACCCGTATCAGGCTCAATTAGTTCGTCACTACGCTAAAAATAATCAAGTAACTTTTTATCAAGTCGGTGGCCAGTTGGTCTTCGGTAAAGACGGGGTTTTACCGAACGCCAAGAGCGTTAAGTACTTTAAACTCTTATCAGTTGCCGGTGCTTACTGGCAAGGTAAGTCATCGAACCCAATGCTGCAACGGGTTTACGCAACTGCTTTCTTCAAGCAAAAGGGCTTAAAGAATGAATTACACAAGATTCACGAAGCTCACGAACGTGATCATCGGGTGATCGGTAATAAGTTAGACTTATTCTTCGTTGACCCGAAAGTCGGTGCCGGCTTACCTTACTGGATGCCGAACGGTGCCACCATTCGCCGGGTCATCGAACGTTATATCGTCGACAAAGAAATTGCCAACGGTTATTTACACGTTTATACCCCGGTTTTGATGAACTTAAATGTCTATAAGCGTTCCGGTCATTGGGCCCACTATCGGGATGACATGTTCCCGCCGATGAAGATGGATAACGGTGAATGGCTCGAATTACGGC
>CAKQCC010000047.1 GCA_934216625.1 uncultured Lactobacillaceae bacterium | reverse complement strand
AAACCACTCACTTGTTTCACGTTTACGCCCATGATTATCATCACGGGTTACCCGATTTGTGTTTAAATTTGTATCCCGGTGATCAGGCCCGTTACTTTCACCGAACGTTACCGTACATGAGTTGTCCGCTGGGTCAGCTGGATACTTTGAGTTTACCATATAAGGCCCAGAAATCATTTAATTTGAAGGGTAAATGGACGATCGCTTTTAACGATTTTTACACGCAGCATCCCAAAATCGGGCACGTCCTCATTGATGAAGCAACCGGCTTTCCGGCCAACGATTTAAAGACCGTTTTATTGTTAATCAGGAATTTTTATCCGAAAGCACCAATTTTAATGACTGGAGTGCGGTTTGACGCCTGGGGACATAATTTGGCGGCTGGGACTTGGCTGCTAAAACACGTGAGCCATGTAATCCAGACTCATCATAAGTGTATGCTTTGCAACCGGAACGCCACTCGTCAGCTTCATGTGGTGGCCGGCCACCCGATTTATGATGAACACCGGTACTACCGGATCGTTTTGTCACACCGGTATTCTAATCATCGAATGTTTATCTTTACCGTCTGTGATCATCATTATCATCACTTGCCGGACCATTTTATTCAAAAAATTGCCGCTAACATTCACAGGAGCCATCACCAGAATTATTAACTAAAAAAGGGGCTAATTATGGCAGAGAGTGACTACATTGTAATTCACGATGCTTACGAAAATAATTTAAAGCACGTTAGTTTAAAGATTCACAAACACGCAATTACCGTCTTTACTGGATTGTCAGGTGCCGGAAAATCTTCACTGGTCTTTGACACCTTAGCAGCCAGCTCGCGTCGGGAATTAAACGAAACTTTTCCCAGCTTTACCCAGCAGTATTTGCCTAAGTATGGTCAGCCGCACGTGAAACGAATTGATAATTTGCCGGTTGCCATCGTCATTCAACAAAAGAAAGTGGGCAAAAATCCACGTTCAACTTTATCAACCTACACCGGAATTTATTCTCTGATTCGGTTACTGTTTTCAAGGGTCGGAAAACCGTGGGTTGGCTATTCTGACACGTTTTCGTTTAATTTACCGGAAGGGATGTGTAAACATTGCCAGGGCTTAGGCTACGTTCACCACATTGATCCGGATAAAATTATTGACTGGAATAAATCATTAAACCAAGGTGCCATTACGTTCGTGAGTTTTCGGCCGCACACCTGGCGCTGGAACCGGTTTGGTCATTGCGGCTTATTTGATAATGACAAGCCGATCAAAGACTATTCAAAGAAAGAATTGAATCTACTGCTTTACGCTCCCCGACAGAAGCTTAAAAATCCGCCCAAGATTTGGCGAAAGCGCATCTTGTACGAAGGTTTGATTCCCAAGATTTTACGTTCAATCGTTAACAGTCGGGAAGGTCGCCATCACAAAAAGGCAATCCACGAAGCCGTTGAAAAGCGAGTTTGCCCGGTTTGCCACGGCACGAAGCTGCGCCAACCCGTTCTGCACTGTAAAATCAACGGCAAGAACATCGCCCAGGTGATGCAGATGGACCTGGTTCATGCTTTGAAATTCCTGAAAAGTATCAAGAAACCGCTGGTTAGCGAGATTATTCGTGAACTTTCTAATAAAATTGGTTCATTGATTAATTTAGGGTTAGGCTATCTGACTTTGGACCGGAATACCGATACTTTATCCGGCGGTGAAACCCAGCGGATTAAAATTGCTAAATTCATGAACAGTTCTTTAGTCGACATGATTTACATTTTGGAT
Organism: uncultured Lactobacillaceae bacterium; assembly: GCA_934216625.1. Lineage (GTDB taxonomy): Bacteria > Bacillota > Bacilli > Lactobacillales > Lactobacillaceae > Acetilactobacillus. The sequence goes on along the minus strand of CAKQCC010000047.1, from coordinate 4,558 downwards.
GAACCCAGTGTTGGCTTGCATTCGCAAGATATTCAGTTAATTCGTCGAGCGCTGATTAAATTAAAGGATAAGGGCAACACGGTCGTGATCGTTGAACATAATCCGGAGCTAATTCCGATTGCCGATTACGTGGTTGAAATTGGCCCCAAGGCTGGTCGAAACGGCGGCCACGTAACGTTTAACGGGACGTACCAGCAATTGCTGAACTCGCGAACGGTAACCGGCCGATATCTCAAACAGCCCTTGACGTTTAGCCATCCTCGTCCGGTTAAGCAGACGCTGGCTCTGCGTCATGTTAAGGTTCACAATTTACGCGATGTGAACGTTAAGATCCCGTTAGGCGTTGAAACCGTAATTTCCGGAGTGGCCGGTTCCGGAAAAAGTTCTCTGATTGAAGCCATTAAAGCTAAATTGACGAAACCGTACATTGATCTATCACAGGATCCGGTTGGCGCTAACATCCGGGCGACGCCGGCGACTTATTTGAATATTTTGACGGAAATTCGGAAGTTATTCGGCAACGCCAATCACGTTTCTAGGACCCTGTTTAGTTATAACGGTCGCGGCAAGTGTCCCCGTTGTAAAGGAAAAGGAGTTACCATTACCAATATGGCGTTTATGGATCCAGTCATTCAAATCTGTGAAGCTTGTCACGGTAAACGTTATAGCAAGAAAGCCTTGCAGTATCGTTATCACGGGAAAGACATTAGTCAGGTCTTGAACATGACGATTGAAGAAGCCGCCAGTTTCTTTAAGTTAACGCCCAAGATTTATCATAAACTGGTAAACATGCAGCGGGTTGGCCTTGGTTATTTGACGTTGGGTCAATCGTTAAGCACCTTGTCCGGTGGTGAATTGCAGCGCCTTAAATTAGCGATGGAGCTGAACCGGACTGGTACCATTTATCTACTGGATGAACCGACGGCCGGCTTACACATGAAAAACGTTTCCCGAATCGTAAAGTTATTCGATCAATTAGTTGACGCCGGAAACACCTTGATTATCGTTGAGCATAATTTGCAGGTCATCAGTCACGCTGATTGGATGATTGACGTTGGTCCGCACGCTGGTCGCTACGGGGGCCAAATCTTATACACTGGTTCACCCCGGAATGCTTTGTCAGATCAGAATTCCACGACCGGGGCAGCGATGAAACATTACAATCAGCTCCGGCAGCATTAAGAACGAAAGGGATGCTTTGGTTTGCTTGAATTAATTCGGAAGTATTTAAACCGAAAAGCAGTTTTAGCGGCAATCGTTTTTTTAATGATCCAGGTAGCTTGTGACCTGTATTTACCGACGATGACCGTTAAAATTGTTGATTCGGGAATCGTTCACGATAATTTACCGTTGATTTGGCACCAGGGCTTCCTGATGCTTGCCGTAACGTTCGTTGGCTTGCTTGCGGCAGCTGGCAACATTTATTTTGCGGCAACCCAATCACAGGGGATGGGCCGCAAGATTCGGAGTGCGGTTTACCGAAAAGTAATTAATTTTTCCAACCAGGATTTGGATCATTTTGGTGAATCGTCATTGATTACCCGTGATACGAACGACGTGGTTCAGATCCAGAACTTGATGATTAACGTTCTCCGGATGATGATTATGTCACCGCTAATGCTGATCGGGGCGATTGGCTTGGCTTTTTTCCAAAGCCCAAAATTAACCTTGACCTTTGTAGCGGCGTTGTTATTACTGGGAATCGTAATTTCACTAATTATGAAGTTCGCGGTGCCGCGTTTCAAGAGCTTACAAAAACAGACCGATCGGATTAACCTGATCTTTCGGGAAGGTTTGACCGGAGTTCGGGTGATCCGAGCTTTTCGTCGTGATCAATACGAGCAAAACCGGTTTAATCACGCTAACGTGAAATACACTCGAACCGGGATTCAAGCCTACACGTTAGCAGCTTTAATGTTTCCAATCATGACGTTTATTTTGAATTTAACGAACGTTGCGATTGTTGGCTTCGGGTGTGAGCTGATTGCCCATTCGGCACTTCAAGTCGGTAATTTAGTGGCGTTTATGACGTATTCAACCCAGATCCTGATCAGTTTTATGATGCTGGCCATGCTATTCGTTTTCGTGCCGCGGGCGGAAGTTTCAGCCCAGCGGATTAAACAGGTTCTGGATACCAACGATGATATTCAAGATCCGGTCTCACCGGTAAAAATTAAATCTGGGACCCCGGTTAATCTGGCGTTTCATCACGTTAGTTTGAAATACAGGCCGCACGCGGCCCCGGCCTTGTCCGGCATTAATTTTGCTGCCCATGCGGGTCAGACGATCGCGATCGTGGGTGATACCGGTTCCGGTAAATCAAGTCTAGTGAATTTGGTTTCTAGGTTATACGAGCCGACAGTCGGCCAGATCACACTTGACGGGATTCCGATTCAACGCTTGTCGCAGAACGAACTACACCGACGGGTTGCAATGACTCAACAGACGGCCGTTTTATTTAGTGGAACCGTCCGCAGCAATCTTAAATTCGGGAATCGTCACGCTACCGATCGTGAAATGTGGCACGCGTTGTCGATTGCCCAAGCGGCTGATTTTGTAAAAGCAGCTGGGGGGTTAGACGCTCGAGTGGCCCAGAATGGTGATAATTTCTCCGGGGGCCAAAAGCAACGGCTCTCGATCGCTAGAACGGTCCTAAAACCAGCTGACGTATACATCTTTGATGATTCATTTTCGGCACTGGATTTTGCAACCGATGCGAAAGTCAGGACTGCTTTAAATCACGATTCAAGAATCCAACGGTCCATCGTGATCATTGTGGCCCAGCGAATCTCGACGATTGCCAATGCGGATCTGATTTTAGTCTTGCACCACGGTCGAATCGTAGGTCAAGGAAACCATCGGGAATTAATGAAACATAATTCGTTTTATCGTTCAATTTATGATTCACAAATCAAAAAGGGTGATCGAGCGTGAATAATCGTCAGCAACCAGCTACGCACTTTTGGAAGACGACTTGGCGTCTGGTAAAATATTTAAAGCCTTGGAAATGGCTAATGGCTTTAGCGGGGATTACGACCATGATCTCGATGTTTTTGCAGATCATCGCCCCCAGTATTTTGGGGAACGCCACGACCGTAATTTATGCTGGGGTTAAACGTGGCCACCGGCTCCACATGCTCGGCAAAACGTTTCGGAAACTGCCGATTGACTATTCAGCGGTCGGCCACATCTTAGTTATTACGGTTTTAATGTACCTGGTTGCGGTCTTGAATAGCGTAATTGAACAAATGATCATTAATTATGTGTCCCAAAAGGCCGTTTACAGTTTGCGTCGAGATCTAAAGGCTAAAATGGCAAAACTATCGGTTAATTTCTACGATACTCATGATAATGGTGACATTATGTCACGAGCTGTGAACGACATGGATGATATTTCGACCATGCTGCAAACGAACTTGAGCCAATTTATCATTAGTGTCATTATTTTCTGCGGAGTTTTGGTTATGATGTTCAAAGTGAGCTGGATTTTGAGCTTAGTGGCTCTTTGTACGTTACCGATGAGTGCGGTGGTCATCAAAGTAATCGTGCCCAAATCACAGAAGTATTTTGCCGAGCAACAGGCTCACCTCGGTAATTTGAATAATCAGGTCGAAGAAAATTTTGCTGGGCACGACGTAATTAAAACGTTCGCGCACGAATCCGCGACCATTCATCATTTTGCTAAAGAAAATAATCGTTATTACCAATCGGCTTGGCGAGCTCAATTTTACTCGATTTTTATGTTCCCGATTACTATTTTTATTAAGAATTTAGATTACGTGTTCGTGGCCATTATCGGTGGAATTGAAGTGATCAACGGCAGCTTACCACTGGGTAACGTCCAGGCGTTTTTGCAGTATACTAACATGTTTTCCCAGCCGATTACCCAGTTAGCGAACCTAACCAGTACGATTCAGTACACGGTTGCTTCGGCTGAACGAATTTTTGAAATTTTGGACGAACCCGAGATGAGTCAGAAACCATTCCGGATTCCTAATCAGCAGACCCGAAATTTGGTTGATTTTCAACACGTTAATTTCCAATACGTGCCAAACCATCCACTAATTCATGATTTTAATTTGACGGTGCGACCTGGTAGTACAATCGCAATTGTGGGGCCGACTGGTGCTGGTAAATCAACCATGATTAATTTACTGGAGCGCTTTTATGACGTTGATTCAGGCCACATCCGCTTAAACGGGGTGGACACCAGAGACATGACCCGGCCGCAGCTCAGGAGTCACATGGCGATTGTCTTGCAGAACAGTTGGCTGTTTACCGGCAGCGTCTATGATAATCTTCATTACGGAAATCCCGATGCTAGTCCTAATGACGTTTACCGAGCTGGCAAATTAAGCCAGGCTGAAGCGTTCATTAAGCGACTGCCGCATGGGTACCAGACCGAATTAGTTGAAGGCGGCGCTAATTTATCGCAGGGCCAACGGCAATTATTGACGATCGCAAGGGCGTTTGTAGCGCATCCCCAGATCTTACTCTTGGATGAAGCCACTAGTTCGGTCGATACCAAGACCGAGACCTTGATTCAAGCGGCTATGCA
>CAKQCC010000046.1 GCA_934216625.1 uncultured Lactobacillaceae bacterium | reverse complement strand
TTGGTAGATTCAGCTTACCGACCACGCGATCTCCGTTGACTGGCACGTTACCTTGATCGTTAGTTCCGTTCTGACCATTATTAATTGGAATTACCGGCAACGAATAAGTAACTCTGGGGCCCTCAAATAATTTATTTTGACCATCAGCCGGATATTGATATAAATAATCAACCGTTTGACGAGCCGGATGCCCTTTCAAATAATTAGCGTTCGGCACGCTTTCGGAATTCGGCATTTGGTAACTTGAACCGATTAAACCGTTATAGGCCTGATTAATCATTGAATCAGTTAGCGAACCCTGATTATTGGTGCTGCTGACCACGTTATCAGGATTACCTGAATAAAAATTAAAAACGTCAAATTGCTGATGATTAACGCGATTAACCGATACTCGTTCAACCTGTCGTGGTCCGTAATAACGACGACCGTTGACCGTATAAAAATCATCAGAAAGCCGATTGGTGCGAATTACATTTTGACCGCTATGACTATCATAATAATAACCATTAGCAATCCCAACCGGAAACGTCGGCAGTGAATTTACTAAATTAAACGTCGCATCAGAGCCAGCTTGATCAACGGTGCCCGAAGGTTCAATAAATTGATATTGATAATCGTATAATTTTCGCACCGGAACCACGTTAATTACGTAGCTCTTGAGTTGACCAAAATAATGGTGACCACCAACTCGGTAATTAACGTTCTGGCCGCCATTTTCAAATTGACCGGCCCTATTATTATTCGAATCAATTTGCCAAAGGCTGGATAATTTATCTGCCGCTAAACTAGACTCCTGCCAGGCGTTAGGATCACTGCCGACAACCGTTTTTTGATCAACAACCTTACCAGTGTATTCATCACGATAAGTATAAATCGACCCCAATGCCGAATTGCTTTTCCGAGCCACCGGAATCCGATATCGATCAAATTCACCATAATAATCTTGATGATTTTGGGGATCAAAAAAGATTGAATTAAAACGCCGAACCGGAGTATTTAATTGACCAGAATTCATTAAATAATTATCAGGAACGTTCTGACTAGCAGTGGCCAGCGGTGAAGCTAAATCTCCGTGAACCACTGCAGAGCCAGCCAATTGGCCGTTATCTCGGTAATAATCAAATTGAGTAGTCTTGCTTTTTAACGCTACCGGCACTAAACAAGTATAAGTCACGCCAGTCGGATCAGAACGATGATTATAATAATAATCACCGGTCGGCTGGCCCTGATCAGCTAACTTAGCCGGACCGATCACCTGATATTGATTCTGATAATTCTGCCAATCTGGCAACCGCTGCGGATCAGCAAGGTGACCCGGAATCGTTAGCGCATCACGATCGGGAAAATGACCGTAATCGTCAGCAACTAACCGGCCGTGATTTTCGTACTGATACTGATAAGCGACTTGGTTGGCCCGATACTTAAGAATCGGCTGGCCAATTCCGGTTGATCCGTAGTCGCCCCATTCTAAATTACCGTTTGGATCGACGTGGCCAACGATTTGTCGATTAACCAGATTTTGACTGTCGGTTGAATCAAATTTTGAATCAGCGGGCGCAACTCGACTAGGATCCAGCAAGAAGACGTCCCCGACTCGACCATGAACCGGCAACGAAATTTGTTTTTGAGTCTGATGAACTTCGTCCTCAATTTTAACTTTCAGCATTAAATTAGATGCTGGAACTCCATGAACATTAATTTTGACAATTTCGGGTTTAGAATCAAACGCCGGAGCTAAATTAATAACGTAATTCTGGGGTGAAACTAAGCTAAAGTTGTGAGGAATCTTAACTTGGGAATTACTAAACAACGGACTGAGGTTCACGGACTCACCAGCCAAGAAATAGTAACCGTTACTGGCGGAACTCAAGCCGTTAATCACGTTGAGCGGAACCAGCTGCTGACCAACGACCCGAGTCCCAGGAGTCTTGGTATGAGCGGTTGCGTCAATAATTTGATAGTTGTCAATCAATTGAACCAGTAACGGTCGAGGGGCTTGAAAACGATAGTAGATCCCACTAATTGGATTTTTTAAATCGGACATGCTGCTAACTTTTTGGTTATTAGGATCATACCATTGGTTGTGACCACCCGATTGACTAATTCCGGTACTACCGACCAGCTGCGTCCTGGAGCCTAAAGTAATTTTTGCTAATCCATTATCTCCATTAAACATCCCGTCGACGCCCTCGTTATAAGCGTGACTTCCTTGCGGCATTTTGGTTAAATCCCAGCCGCTAAGGTCCACTTCGCTTAAATTCGAATCATCAGCAAACATATTCCAAGTACTAACTAAACGCCGAGTGTCCCAATTTTTCAGCGCATCTGCAAATTTCAAATTTGGATCATTCTGGAACATTCCGGTTAGATAGCTAAGGTGATGAGGACGCCAATTCGCTAGCGGTGCCAAATTACTAACTGAGGTATCAGCAAATGTCTGGCTCAATTCATTTACCGCGTTCACGTTCCAACGGGCTAACGGCGATATATCCTTAATCTTCCGATCACCATCGAACATTCCACCTAAATCAACGTAAACCGGCTGCTGAACCGAATGACCCGGCATCATCTGAAGGGTCTGTTCTCTAACCGTCGGGTGCAATTGCCAATGCGCCAATGGCGACAAATCACTGAGGTTAGCGTCACCGGTAAACAAACTGTCCAAATCGGTGGCGTTGCTAACGTCCCAGTCCGATAGCGGCGTTAGATTAGTCAACTGGGGATCATCTTTAAAAGCCCCGTGAAAACTAGTAATTCGTGACGTGTTCCAATCACTAATTCCGCTCAAATCATTTAACTGATCATCACTTTCAAACACGCCACTAAGGTTGGCATGGCCTAGCGACCAGCGCGATAATGGCATCAAATTAGTTAATTGGTCATCATCGTTAAACATCAAGGACAAATCCTTCATCTGATTAGTTTGCCAATTAGCTAACGGTTGCAAATTCGTGACGTTAGTGTTCGCGAACAGGCTACTAACGTTGGTGACGTGGCTGAGGTTCCAATTCTTAAGATCACTCAAATCCGTTAGCTTGGGATCGTCTTCAAATAACCCACTTAGGTCAGTAGTTTTAGAAAGGTCCGGAGCTCCCTGAATTTTAGTTAAATTCTTAAAATCATCAAATAAACCGCTGGCGTTCCCGGGTAAACTAACGTCGCTCAGGAACGAAATTGCCCGAACGTCACTCTGTTTCAGATTATCACCGCTTCGGTTGCTGGGATCACTATCAAAATCATCGGAAACGATTCCGTCACTCGCGTCCGAATAATCACTGTCACTGTCGGAATAGCGTTTATCACTTGGTAACGTTCCGTTAGCGAATTGAAGATCACTTCCGTTCCAATACCAGTCCGCAGTCCCAATTTTTCCGGTCTGAACCATTTGAACCGTGGCGGAAACTCCAGGATTAAGGTGAAGTCCCGCTGGCAAGTAGTTATGATCATAAGGATCGACAACGTAGTGGTGATGATTAACGGTTAATTGTTTTAACTGATTTCTGGCAATCACTTTTGAATTGCCACTAAAACCAACCTGGTCGGAACTTAAGGTTGAATTACCAAATTTATAAATTACGTTTGCGGAATTCAAATTAGCCTGGTTTAACCGTGGCCGAGAAACCGGTCGCAACGGTTGCGGATGCTGACGACTTCGATTATTTAGTAACGACTGACTAATTAACCGGGTCGTTAACTGACGAGCTTGATGATTAATTTGGCGGGGCTGCGATAACGAATATGTATGATTAGAATTCGACTGGTGAAACCAGGCTACTGGTTGACGAGCTTGGGGACTTCTGGAATCAGCTCGAGTTTCACGGGTCACGGCACCAACGCCAATCGTACTCAAAATTGCTACACTCAAAATTACCCATTGTTTTTTAATCTTATGCAAAACTTTACGGTCGTTAACTTTTCGGTAATTCTGATTCAAATTCACAACGAAGAATCTCCTTTATTTATGAATAATAACATAATTGTAAAAAGAAAGCTCACCAAAATTATCATTGGTGAGCAATTGAACCTTGTTAATTAATTCACTTAATTTTAGTAATTTTGACTTTCATTTTACCGGCCGGGACCTTAATCAGTACCGTCTCACCGAGTTTATGATTAATCAAGCCTTTGGCAATCGGTGAATCATTCGCAATCTTACCCTTTAACGGGTCAGCTTCGGATTGACCAACAATTTGATAAGTCAATGGTTTGCCGTTCGGTAACTTATGAAACGTTACTTTTCGACCCACGTTAACCACGTTTTCATCGGTGTCGGCGTTATTCACCACTTCAGAATACTGAAGCATGTGTTCAATCGTCGAAATGCGGCCTTCAAGTAAGCTTTGTTCGTTTTTAGCGGATGTGTATTCAGAATTTTCCGATAAATCACCGTACCCTAAAGCAATCTTAATTCGTTTGATCACTTCCGGACGTTTACGCAAACGTAAATTTTCAAGTTCTTTTTCCAATTTTTGTTTACCTTCGGCGGTCATTGGATAAGTTTTTTGAGCCATTTTACTCATTCCTTTCAATCAACATTATTTTATTACTATCGTTCCGATCGACCAGTACGGAGGATTCGGGCAATCCTGTCTAAACTCATCGTCGGTGACAGGCGATATTCACCAGCTTTTAAGTTTCGGACGTGGTGCGACTTAACGTAATAACTAAAGGTTAAACCGTTTTTAATTACCCGGTGCTGCTGCAAAATCGAGCCGATCCGACGGTCAGAAGCCCCCATCGGTACTTTAACCAAAGTCACCCGGGAACTTCGTGACTTTAAGGGGTGTAAAGATGATTGAAGATAGCTCCGGCCCAAAAAGAAGAGTACGAACGCTAACAACACCAAAATTACAATCACCGACACGATAATTTTCTTACCAAAACGGCTGGTCGATTGATTCGACATCCCAAGCTGCGATTTCAAGACGTAATTCCTCCACTCACATTATAATTTCCATTTTGAGTTGGAGCAAACTACCGAATTTGAGCGTGGAACTGCCGAACTAATTCTTTGTGAATTTTCTGAACTCGGCGGTCAACTACCTGATCAGTTAAGGTCCCGTGCTGATTCTGGAACACTAAACGGTAAGCCATTGACTGTTGATCATTAGGGATTTTGGCACCCCGGTAAACATCAAACAGCTGAACACGTTTCAGGCTTGCCCCGCCGCGACGCTGAATTGCCGCAGTTATGGACTGATTGGTAACCGTCCGACTCACCATTACGGCGACGTCACGCTCAACAGCTGGGTACCTCGAGATCTTCTGATAACGTTGATCAGACTTTGGCATTTGAGCTAAATGATGTAAATCTAACTCAAAAACGTAGGTCGGCTGAACGTGAAACGCCTTGGCAATTTTCGGGTGAACCTGACCGATAAAGCCGACACAATGCCCGTGAACGTAAACGTCAGCCGTACGTCCCGGATGCATTTCAGCGTGCTGATCAGTGGCTTGATAAGTAACCGGACCGTTGACGCCTAATTCATCTAAATAGAAATCAACGATTCCCTTTAATTGGTAAAAGTTAATCGGCTGACCCTTCTGCTGCCAAGAATTGGTTACGAGTGACCCCGAAACGGCCGCCGCAACGTGAGTCTTTTCGTTCGGCTTCTGCTGATCAGCGGTTCGTTCGAAAACGCGGCCCTGTTCAAACAAGGCAACGTTGTCAATTTTTCGGGCCTGGTTATAAGCAACGTCATCCAGCAGACCACTGATTAAATTCATCCGCAAGGTCGAATGATCGTTACTGAGCGGCAGCGCAACCCGAGTTTCGTGACTCGACCGCATCATAAACATCTTAGCCTTTTGCTCAGTCGTCAGCGTGTAAGAAATGGCGTGATCCAAGCCGGCTGCCTCCAAGACTTGACGTGATTTACGATAAAGTTTCTGCCGCGGCGTCAGTGCTCCAGGAGTCATCACCCCGTTTGGTAAGGTGCTTGGGATTCGGTTATAGCCATAAAGTTTAGCCACTTCTTCACATAAATCGGGCGCAATTTTAACGTCCCAGCGACGGGTCGGGACGGTCACCCGAAATTGATCTCCGCTAACGATAGTCTTGAAACCTAACCGTTCAAAAAGGTCGTTAACGGTGGCTTTTGATAAGTCAGTTCCCAAAACAGCGTTAATCTTCGATAATTTGACCGGAATCTGAACTGGCTGAACCTTATGATCGTTAACCGTTACGGTTCCGGTTGCGACCTGGCCATGAGTGTTCTGACTAACCAGCTGGGCGGTTGAAGCTAAAACTTTGCCGATTGCGTTCCAATCAACGCCCCGTTCAAACCGTTGTGAAGACTGGGTATGAATCGCGTATCGCTGGGCAGTTTTTCTGATTTGAATCGGGTCAAAAA
>CAKQCC010000045.1 GCA_934216625.1 uncultured Lactobacillaceae bacterium | reverse complement strand
TACAACATCAGCACTCGTTACGGTTTAATCTACCCGATGTGGCGCGGGCAACCAAAGTAAAGTCCGCCGTCGTCAAACGGGGATTAGATCATTTTCAGCGTCAGGGCCTTTTAAAAATTAAGGTCGGTCATTTTACTGATAATGGAGTTAGTAAGGATCACCAGTTGATCCCAAGCCCGACCGTCCGAGGATACGCGGCTGCTTTACGAGCTCCACAGGCTAATGGACACCCAGCCGGAGCTATTAAACCAGATCGTCACCAGTGGGGGAAAAAGCTGCGAACCGCGGCTCATCATCACCATCAACTCAAGCTCAAAGGTGTTCCACGGTTAAATTCAAATGATGAACTAATCCTAGGAACTCTGCTCACCGACTATTTAGCCGATCGGGACGCTTGTTACACCAGTAACGTCGACGTCGCTCACTCGGCTGACGTTGATCTTGACACGACCCGGAACGGTTTGCAACAGCTGGGTAAGCTAAAACTAATTAACTCGCGGATTATCGAAAAGAGATTACCGAACGGTCGAATTGCTTCCCGCAAGTTTACGTTGACTCGTCTCGGCCAGCGAATTTTTACGTCAGTGATAAAAAAGGCTAAACCGGTGCAGAAATTGAAGTCGTCGAAAGCTAATTCGGCTAAGCCCAAGCGTCGAACTGAACCAAAATCACAATCCAATTCTAAGAATTTGAGCAAAATGCAAATCACGAGCCGCTTAGTGCTGCGGATGATCATGCTTAATTTTACGTCCGACGGTTGTACAGACGTGACTAACCAAAAAATTGGTCAGCAACTTAATTTAAGTCGTGAATACGCTGGTAAGCTGATTCGGCGCTTGCGAGCTCAGCACCTGATCACTGCGGTGGGCCGAACTAATAACCGCTGGCTGATGCTAACCGATCGTGGTTATCACTTCATCAAAGGCGAAAATTACGGCACGCCGTTTCCTAGGCCGGCAACCACCCGGCGTCGGTTATTGAAGAAGCTTCATCAACCGCATCATCGAGCCACGGTTCACGAAGCTCGCCAGCATTCTCAGATTAGCCGGCAGGCAAATTTGAGCAAGGCTCAATCAACGATTTTCCACATCGTGATTCACCACATGCAGCGGTCGAAGCGGCATGATTTCGTCTGCACCCTCAGTAATCATCAGATGGCTAAACTGGCTGGCTTTAGCATGAGCTACGTTTCAAATTTGATTCGCCAGCTAAAAATTAAGCACGTGATTCAGACCACCGGAAAGACTGGGAATCGGGTGATTTATCTGGCTCCCGAAAAGGATTTATCTGAACCACGACCTAAATCAACCCCAGATTTGAAATCACGGGTCTTTCGAACTTTGGTTAACCAAATGGATCATCATCAAGTCCAAGTTGATCGTGGGGCGCTTGCTAAACATTTTCGCGTGCCAGCCATCAAGATAACTAACGTAGTATCTGATCTGCAACGTCAGCATTTGATCCGAACGTCGACCCGTAATCCGCACCAGATGCTTTTGACGCCGCGCGGACGGCATTCGATTAAGCATTTGACCTCGCGGAATCAAGTGCTGCACCGTTCAACAGTGCACATCCCACACCCACAGCCGAAACGAAATCATCGGCCCGCTGGTTTAGAACGGTTTGTACCGTTAAATGTTCACGTGCCGATCTATCCTTACGAAATGATTTTCCGGCATTTGGCAGACAAGCCAATGGCTAAAGACGATGACCAGATCGTTTTGAAGGGCTCCCGGTTTTACGAGTACGTCGGCAAATCCCTAGCGCTTCAGTTCTTGCAAAATCGTCATCATCACCACGTCTTAGCAATCCGACTTTGTAAGCCCAACCGCCGGGATCCGTCAGTCGTGAAGCTAATTAAACGCGGTCATCAGATCAAGATTTGGAGTACCCGATTAGTGCGATTATTCAATCAATGTGCTGATTCTGACCAATCGGAACGACTGTACTTGGTTGGTAAAAAGGCCGGTCGCTTAATCGTTTTCAATTTGGCAAAAGTTCACGCTTATTATAAATAAATTTTGAACTAAATTATGTAATGGGTACCTTTTAGCAGGGCGCCTTTTTGTTTTGCAAGCAATCCGATAAAATTCTATAATATAAATAGATTGATTTGAAAGGAATAGAAGTGCGAATGGAATTCAACAAGCAGCGTTTTGCCAAGATCAACGACAAAAAGGTTTTACACAAAGTCAAAAAACAATGGGTCATTGTCAGCATGGCACTTCTCGGTACTTTAGGAGTCAATGTTGCTCACCAATCGGTTCACGCTAGTCAGTCAACCGTTCCAGGAACTAACGTCCATCAACGCACTTCTAATCATCGATCGTATACTTTACAAGATCCCCAGTCGATTACCCGTCGATCTCATCAATTAACGAGTCAGCTTTTAGCGCAGCAGGCCGTAGTAAATAATCAACCGCACCATCGGTCAGATCAGCAGAATCAATCAAGTGCGAACGCCCAGATTAAAGCTAGTCGTTCACCCAGATTGCACAATCTTTTGAATCGGAATCTAAAACCAGTATCAAATCCGGCCCCCTCTCGGATTGAACCGAGTGGGAACGCAACTCCTGAACAGCTTCAGAAAATGTGGGATCATTCTCAACCAGCTCATATTAGTATGTCTATTATTGATAGTGATCCTACGCTCATAATTAGTGACGGAATTATTGGGGGCAGTCAAGCCGGCAACGTCAATAATTCTAAAAATCATTTTGCTTCGCTTTATAAGGCGGCCGGCGCTAAAAATTTATCCGATAATAGTAACACCTATACCATAATCCTTAAAAACGCGATTGCTCCCCGTAATTCTTCCTACTTGTTTGCGTTCGGCGCCTCTAAAAATGGTGTGCATTCGGCTCAACTCACATTTAATAGTGAGTTTTCTTTTTCATCTTCTTCAGCTAATGGCTATTCTAACGTTGGTAATCGACTGGACACTAGCCACGTAATTAATTTAGCCTGTGCCTTTTTGGGGGATTATCTTTCATCTGACAGTTCATCTGACTTCGGAAACTGGAACACTCATTACGTGACTAATTTGTCAGGAACTTTCTGGCACGTTAGGGGGGACGTCCCTTCCACGATTAGTAATTGGGACACCAGGAACGTAACTAATATGTCGTATCTGTTCGATAAACTTAGTGATGACAACGCCTACTCGCTTGATTTAAGCCGGTGGCGGACGAGCCACGTGACGAACATGAAGAAGATGTTTGATAAATACCTTATTAATAATGCTCAATCAGGTTCTTCTAACGCGGCCTTACCTGGAGGCTTAAGTGATTGGGACACCAGCCGTGTTACTGATATGTACAAAATGTTTTATAACATGGGCTTGTCGAGCAAGGCCAAGAATCCTTTCGAATCGGTCTTGCCTTGGAACGTTAGTCGAGTCAAGGACCTTGAACATTTATTTTATGATCCAGAGTTCTTTAATTTAAGAGATTTGCGAAGTGCCCTGAAGGTAATAGAGTCTTGGTATTTTTTGCATAAGCCTAAAGTTAACCAAATGTTTGTTCTTACATCGGTAATCAGTAAATATATTAATAAATTTTATCACATTCCAACCCAACCGGAAGTCGTCAGGATTAATGACGGTGGGGGAACTGACCATGTTCCTTATTACCGGATTAATTTTTCCAATTTAACTCAGACGCCGCATTCCTATTATGATTCAATCTTGAATCATTATGAGTACATTAGCCCAAACGGTTACCATTTGAACTCAGATACTACCGCGGTAAGTCCTAATTCAGATTTATCAAACTTATTAAATTTGCCTCATTTTCCGCGCGCTTACGGGACTTATAATCATTTCCGCAGCCAATTACGACCTATTAAAATCATTTTTTTACATGATGAAGAACCGAGTAATAAAAATTATTGGTATAACCAGCAGTATCAGAGAAATTGGAAGCCCGGGATGCACGCACAAACCGTTTTTGATTACGTAATTAAATTAGCGCCGGCCATTACCAAGCCTAATTTTTATGTCTATCATTATATTGATGATAAGACCCATAAAGAAGTCTCAAGTTATATTAGTGATAATCCGACTATTAACAAAAATTACAAGGGAATTGTTGATCCGTACGTTTATGACAGTGACGGCGGCCCAATTAAGTTGATTAATCAATCCACTAGTCCTGTTAATTTTCTCGGCCCGACTAGATATGGCTTGGAAAATACTGATGGTGATTATTACGGCCGCTATCAAAGTTATGACGTGCCGGTACACAAGATTCATGTTTATCGTTATGACTATGTTGACCATGGCAAGTTATTGCCTAATGAAAACAATAATGATTCGGATGCTAGGCAACGTGAATCACGAAGTTCGTTAAGTGACGGTGGCTTTCCTGGTTACCCAAGCGGTTACACTAGTGATGGCCCAATTAACGATCCGGTTCTTGAACCGAACCAAACGTATTGGTATTCCGGGATTGAAAAGCATGGCCTAATTAACGTTTATACGATCCCGGTTCGTTCGGATGACCACCAGCGGAAAATCCCAATGATTGGGGATCGATTAGTCGGCACTTTGCCGATCCCAATTTATGATGATACGATTAATCGCTTAATGGGTAATCTGAATTTAGACTTTAGTCAGTTACTGCAGAAAAAACCGTTAAGCGACAACGCTATTCCTGGACAGGCCCTTTACGCTGGTGATACTTACCAATTAGACATTAACGATCAGCAAGGTCGCTGGCTGCAAAATTACATTACCCAGCATTATTTTAATGGCAATCCGGGCTTTGTAGAGAATGCGCCACGGCTAAACGAGTTCGTTTCCGACCGTGATCCGCAGCAGTTGTATCTTCAGTTCCGTAATTACGCAACCGCGGTTGATTCAGGTCAACCCAGTGATAACCACCTGGATCTTTTTGTGGGCTTCGGTCCTAATTCCGACAGCATGCGTGATGTTGCGACCGTTCAGGGTCGGGAAGTACCTGACCGAAATTCGAACGACGGTTTTGATTACCAGATCGGTTCACTTGATTGGCACCAGACCGGTAATTCCAATCATCAGTTGGTCGGAACTAACGGCGCTAACCCGTTGAGCTTGCACTATCACTATACTGCTACTAAGCATGGCGCGGTCTACTACACTAATTACGACGGTGATTTGGTGGACGCTAACCCGGCTGACCATAATTTAACCAGCGATCATGATAATCACGTGGGCACTTATGGCCACGTAGTGCGTTGGACTAATTCCGATAATCATCACGTAGCTGGCGAAGCGGTGTCCGGTTACGACGTCCGCAGTTCACTTAACGATTTTGAACATTTTGCCCAGATCGTTTCCAACAGTGACGGCCGCGGAAATAAGCGACCGATCGTTACGATTCCGAATCCGTTACCGAACATTCTGGCTGATACTCAGCCTAAATTTGATTTTACGCAAAACAGTTGGCAGGCTGATGCTCATGATCAGACCGGGCACGCGGTGATCTTTATCAATAACGTTCCTGGTCAGAAGGTTAACCAGGACCAGACCAGTTACCAGGACAGTGGCAGCCGGACGATTCTGGGTCGGACGTATCCACATGTCTTTGCCGCTAGTGATACTGTGAACGGTGATCTGCCGAACACGAATACGCAGGGTTCAACCCAGGGCAAAATTGACTTCATCATTCCAGAAAGTAGCGACGGTTCAAATTTACGGAATAACCCGATTCATGATGGGGACACGGCAGTCATTTTGCCGTTTGCGGATCAGGTGCCGGATCACATTCAGCCGGGTGAACATTACATTACGCCAGTCAATAACACCGAAATCCCGACCAGCTTGAACGGGACTGAACACGGGACTTTCGATGCCAATGGTGATTTCGTTCCGGATGATTACGAACACGGTGATTTGAAGTGGGCGCCGTCAAGTGAAACCGTTCAATACGTGCTTTATGACCCGACTCATCATTCCGGACAAGCGGCGAATCCCGATAACGTACCGGGCTATCAAAACGAAACCTACGTTGGGACGACCCGTCACGGTGATTACGTCGGCGGTGACGTAATGTGGGGCAGCGACAGTTTGATCCCGCAGGCGCTTCGTGCCGCCGGCTACACTAGGTTGGATCCTTACGCTGAACACGCTAATGATATTGACGGACATACTCAATTCTTTGAGCTAGGGGTTGGTAATCACATGACTAATATTTATGTTTCGAAAGCGAACGCGATTCCGAGTAATAATCCGCGGAACCCCAGCCACTACGTTCCGATTAATTCAGTGGTCAACCCTAATTTTGATCCCAATCGACCGGTGGGACCGGGGAATGAACCGTATTTGCCAGGCAAACAGCGGGTTCCGAATGACCAGCCCGATCCGTCTGATGGGACTCACCCGAATACCCACCATAATTTGATCCCGAGTCCTAATCACCAGCATGATGATTCGCACAATC
>CAKQCC010000044.1 GCA_934216625.1 uncultured Lactobacillaceae bacterium | reverse complement strand
GATCTTAACTGTATTGTGACGAAGCGCCATGAACGAATTAATCCGGTGAGTTGAAGTGCGGACTACCTTTTCCGGTTGTAATGATTTCAAAACCAATTTCCTTTCCGAACTAAAAAGACCCGTTTTAAGGGCCTGTCAATTTAATTTCAATTTTCCTGAAGCAACCGTAACTTAACGCCTAAAATTACTTCAGTAATCATTAATCCCAAAATGATTCCTAAAATTTCAAAAATTCGGTTAACAGCAATCAAATTAACTACATTGCTCGCGATTAACAGCGAAGCAACCGCAATTACAATTAACGTCGTAATTAAATCATAAATTAAACGATAAATTTTTAATTTCTTCATTTTTGCTCCCGATTTAGTACCAATGATGAGCTCGCCAAAAATGTTTAGCATGTCGCCAATTTCCGTAGCGACTCTTAGCGTAAGCATCCGCAATTTTAACTTGATGTTTATGGTTCAAATTAACGTGACCGTGTTTATAACCTAAATAATGTGGATTCAATTGGAAGTACCCAACACAGACACCACCGTAGCTGAGAATATCCCAATGATCTCCTGATTCGTGTCTAGCAATCCAGCCACGAGCCCGTAATTCGCGTCGACTCAAGCCGTCTCGAAACCAGTTACTATGGTGATGATGCAAAGTCCGACGAACTTTAGACATAATCTTAACTTGTCGCTGCCGTTTAGCTTGATGATGACTCAAACGAGCACTCCGAACCGTCACAATTGCGCTACTAGCGTTAACATTATGAAATTGTGGCACCGACGCAGAAGTACTTAACAAAGCAACTGATAATAAAGCTGAAGTAACTAGTTTCTTAACCTTCAAAGTTAAACACGATCCTTTCAATTCCCTTGACAATTATTAGGATAGCGGATCAATATTACTCCAGTTTTATCAAAAAATTTCATAACCGTTACAAAGAAATAACGACTGTTTAACGACGTTAATTTTTCATTTAACGATGTCTTAGCGCCATCGCCGCGCTTCCTTAACGAATCTCTTTTCGCGCGGGGTATAATTTCGACTAAAATGTTTTGCTAAATCGTATTGCAATTTTAAGCCCAGCAAAATAAACGCCATTGCAATCAAGAACAAAATTACTTCCTCCTAACCTTTAGCAACCGAACATAGCTTTTCCGAGCCGTTACGTAATGATGATTAGTAAGTTCAAAACGGTAAGCACGATTAAGTCGCCGAATTCCAATTACCCGAAACCGTTTCCCACGAACCAGGTACTTAACCCGACTACGGCGTGAATAATGAAGGTGGCGATATTCACCAACGGTCCGTTTCAGGTAAATCAAGCCCCGGAACCGGTGCGGTAACACCGTATAGTAATTTC
The DNA here is from genome assembly GCA_934216625.1 of uncultured Lactobacillaceae bacterium. Classification (GTDB taxonomy): domain Bacteria; phylum Bacillota; class Bacilli; order Lactobacillales; family Lactobacillaceae; genus Acetilactobacillus. Next base: position 5,090 of record CAKQCC010000044.1, on the reverse strand, counting down.
GGTTCGACTTAAATAACGTTCGGTGCTGAGTTCGATGATGATGAACCGAACGAATTGCTGGTTCACGGATTTGACGATGATTAGTCACTCGAACACTGGATGATGAATTCGGTTGTGAACGATTTACAGCCGATAAGCCCGAGTTATTTTTGGTACCTAAAGCTTGAACTCGAACTAACGAATCCAGCTGGCTAAAATTAGTCAAAGACTGAGCCGATGAATCATCAGTCAGAGTATCATTAGCTGAAGTTGTCATTTGACTTGCCTGACTGCTCAGAACTGACCTAGAAGAATGAACCGGCGAAAACGGTAACGGACGTGAGACAGTCGAACGATGAGCAATTTTGGAATTTTTAAATCCATAATTTGAACGAAATGTTGAACTCGAACTTGACTGAGATTTCGTTGGTTTAACGATTTGCGAAACTGCTGATTTATTTTGGCCGTGAGAACTGGATTTCGGACGTACTGGTTTCTGTCGTGGTTCAGACCGATGAGCACTGGCTGAAATCCGCGGCGTTCTAGACAGCAGCAGTAAAATCGGCCCACTGCCGATTCGGTAACCAGTCGTAAACCGCTTCCGGTCAAGACCATTAATCATCTTAAACTGACTATGGTCGAAATCATATTCAACAGCTTTGACGCTCGCGTTCGCGTGCGGGTTACTACTGAAAATCAAAATTGCTTTAGTGTTAGGTTCAAATTTGTAACCCGTCGGCAGCAGATTATCGAAATGGAGTTTCAAATAATTTTCCAGATCACTCATTACGTCATTATTAGTATCATTGTAAATCGGCACTTGAGCCGGAAAGCCACCGAAATATTCCCATTTCCAATCGTTAGAATTGGCGCCGTCTGAACCGGCACGGTAAGTCCAGTGGTCTGAATAAAATTTGATCTGTAATTGTAAATGCTTAACCGGAACTTCGGTAAAATGCCAAGTATGATTCAGTTGTTCCGGAACATCGTTCGTTGACCAATAGTGTCGATCCGGAGCCGTGAGTTGACTGAACGGAGTCGTAACCGAATCGGAATATGGATATCCGGGATCGTGATTTTGGGAATGTTTTTCGTATCCGGTCCCCTTTAACATGTTGTTTGCCTTGGGATCACCCTTAAAATACCAATTATGGTAAATTCCGGACCAATCGCTAACTTGAGGATCCGAAGCAAACAAATTACTTAAATTGGTAACCGAACGGACGTCCCAATTCGTTAGCGGAGTGAGATCCTTTAATTTCGAATCACCGGAAAACGCATCACTCAAATTGGATAATTTATTCTTATTAATGAACCAATTCTTTAAAGCACCCACGTTAGTCAATTGCTGATCATTCATAAACATTTGATTCAGCTTAGAATAATGACTTGAATTTTGGTTCCATCCCGACAAAGCGTTGAGGTTAGTGATCTGATTTGAATGACCAGGGTTATTGGCAAACATCCCCGACAAATTTATGGCATTCTTGGTTGACCAGTTACTGAGCGATGACAAATCCCTTAGTTTCCAATCATTCGCAAACAAATCACTAAACCACTTAGTCGAACTAGTGTCCAAATCAGATCCTTGAAAGTCTGACAAAACGTGAAAGCCACTGAATAAGCCGGCCGCGTTAACCGGTGCGGCAACGTCAGAATAGATAATTAGGTGCCGAACGCGATTTTCGAGATCACTTAGATTAATGTTCAGGTTCTGGTGTTGCATATTAACTGCTTGACCAGCTTGCTGAGCAATTTCATGCAACAAAGTTCCACTGGTGGTCCCGTCAGCCAAATTATCATAACCGTTTCCGCTGGGTAAGCTGGCGTTATTGTGACCATCGTTAGTAATTAATAATTCGTTAGCCGGTAATGAATCAACCATGGTCTGACTCGAATTCCGTTTCCACTCCGCATACGGAACGTTAGCGTTCGGCGTTAAATACCAACGGGCAGTCCCGACCATTCCGGTTAAATCAACCTGAACCGTGTTGACCCCTTTCGTACACTTTCGCGAATATTGATGATTAGAAGTCAAAAACGGCAAATTATAATTTCGGGGATCCACTGCGTAACCAGCCGGAATCCCGGGAAGTTGGTCCGAAACGTCAGTAATCCGGGAACCAACGTCAGAACCGACTTTGGTATTCCCAAACATATAATTTATAATCTCGTTAGTTCGTTTCCACACGTTATTAGGCAGCAACTGCTGATTAGTGGTAATTTGCTTGCCGACGTTAACATTCGGGTAACGCGGGTCACGAACCGCAATCCAGCCGTAAGGACTGTATTCATCTAACCCATCATCACTATAATTATCTTCAGCATCGTTATCATCAAACGCCGTGTCGTTAAAACTAGCGTTCGGGCCTAAAACAATTTTATCAAGTGACGGATCACTCCGAAACATGTTACCAACGTCAGGTTGATTTTGAGTGTTAAACGTCGATAAATCCAGTTCAGTTAAAGACTGGTCACTACCGAACATATCATGCATCCGGTTAGCACTCGACGTCACAAAATCAGAACCAAAAGTAATTGATTTTAAAGAATGGTCAGCCCAGAACATTGCGTCCATATCGGAAACGGCCTGAACATTAAAACTGGACAGATCAAGACTTTGAAGCTGATTATCACCATCAAACATTGAACTCATGTCGGAAACGTCCGAAGTATTAAAAGAACGTCCAAAAGTAATCGAAGTCAAATTGCGGTCATTGTAGAACATCTTGCTAGTGGTGGTCATCCCGTTAACCGGCATCTCTAACCCGGATAAATCAATTGACGTAAAATCACTGGCTGGTAAGTTCGGTTCACCATTATAATGGTACGAATTAAACAAGTTTTCGGCATCGGAAGGCGCCGTAGCGTTCTGAATTACGAGTTTCCAGTCGTGATTATGGTTCGGGAGTACCCCAATCGATTGACCACTATCGTTCGTAACGTCATTGAAAAAGCTCTGGTCCTGATTAAGGTCTGAATCAGAAATCCCGTTACCAACGGTTCCACCACCGTTAACGTAAACCGTATCGTTATTTCCGTTGATTTCGACGTTAGCTTCACCCCAGCTCAGGTTCTTCCAATCGGGATCGTTGGGTAAAAGATTAATCGTGTGGGTACTGCCGGTCACTAAATAATTATCACTCTGGTCACTTGCAAAGTGATACTGGCTATTGAGATTTCCTAAATCAATTTGCTGCTGACTACCCAGTTGATCATGACTAAAGCGATGTCGATTAACTTGAACGTCACTACCGGTAACTTCGTTGGTCAACTTAATTACGTCCGAATTAGGAAGTAAATTAGCCGCACCGTCACCAATTCGAACCGGTTTTTGATTATTAAGTTGATGAGCATCCCTGGTAACCGGCAGATTTAAGCGATGTGAACTAACGGATTGGTTCAATTGCCCAGAATGACGACTAAGGTCATGACTAGACCCGTTTTTAATCATTTGTTTCCGGATTAAATCATTAGTCATTCTGTGAGCTTGACCTAAAATCTGACCGGGTGATTGAGCTGAAAGCTGACCGTGAACTTTTTGAATCAACGAAGGCTGATTATGATAAGTTGGCGAATGGGCAGAATGATCATCGGCTTGGGTGGCATTAGCGTTAACGTGAGTTTGGGTGACTACTCCACCCATTCCGAGGATTCCTAATAAAGCCACCGAAATCGTGATCCACTGCTTTTTGACTTTATGGAGAATTTTCTTATTATTAATTTCCGCAAATTCTTTTTTGTTATAATTCATTCAATTATCTCCATTGAAATCAGCTTAACATTTGATTAAGACATCATTTTTTAATTATTTTAACGTTATTCCGAAGTGCTTTCACGTAACCGCCGTGAGCCAGCTTAAACCAAAACTGGTGACCGTGCCGAATCAATTTCACGACCCGCAAACGTCGACCATGCCGAACTGAAGCAATTCGAATCTTGTGGCGACGAACTTGACGACTTGAATAAACCGCGGTCCTGTGCTTGATCCGAATCATTAAGTGCCGACGTGATAATTTCGTGTAAAAGCGGCGACGGTAGTTCGAACGGCGCTGGCTAGATTTTATCCGTTTAGATAAACGTTTTCGTAACGTAGGGCGTCGACGTTTTAACGGTTGATCGGTTGAACGATTAAGCGACAAGTTCAATCGTCGACGAATTACCGGAGGAACTGATGCATTTTGACTGCCACTTTGATAATGACGATCGGCGAATTGATTAACCTGACTCTGAAGTTCATTTAGTTCGGATGTTGAATCAGCGAAATGACTTAACGACAATGAATTAACTGACGAAGCCACAGCTGCAGAATTAGAACGATGACCTTGATCAGTCGCTTTAGATGATTTTTGAACTAAATAACCTTTTTGATGACTTTGACTCCGAACGGACTTAGCCGAAAAATAAGTTTGAAGTGACGAAGCGTTTGAAATTATACCCGGTGCTTCGGGTATTACAGAAGCTACAGCTGACGAATGAGCACTGGCTTTTGCTTTCGGAATTAACCCTTCAGAATGATTCCGCTGAGCTGATAAACTGCTTGGGGTCAACGGCTTAAATTGACTTTGATCGTAAATCGGTCGTGCGAAATGCTGATGATGAATTGGGTGGCGATTCGGTAACTCCAAAGTAGAGAAATGATCACGGTGAGCTCTAGCAACGGAAACCCGTGATTGAGACATCCATTGGTTTAAACTAGAACCGTTACTTGACGGACCACCAGATGAATTAGCCTGGCTGTTCATCACTACCTTAGAATTAACTCGATGAGCCGGTACTGCACCACTAATTAATCGGGGTGCTGAAGATACATTCCGAGCCTTCGAACTTACGTTGGAATGAACGGTCTGGCTTACGGCAGAAGCCTGATGACGAACCGAAATTGTCGGTACCGCTTCAGAATGACTTTCGTTGTTAATTTGACCGTTAACCGCCATAATTAACGGAGTTCTGTGATTAGCAGTCAACCAGTTAACCGGTTGATCACGATCCAAAACTTCTGCATAGCCAGTTTCAGAGTGCGGATCTTCAATTTCGTGAGTATTCAAGATGCCGACTTTTCGGTCATTAACGTAGAGGATGAACTGATGATTTTCACTAGTCACTTTAAC
>CAKQCC010000043.1 GCA_934216625.1 uncultured Lactobacillaceae bacterium | reverse complement strand
CGGTGGTTCGGCTAGGTTAAAACGGGGCCTTTCTCAATTTACCGCTGATTTTAACCAGGGATTCCGCTCGGTTAAAAGTTCGACCCACCACCTAATTAACGAAGCTAAACGGTTATTTGATTGAAGGATTAGATTTATGAACTTGATCGTGTGCAGTGACCTGCACCTTAACGTTTATTCAAAATACAGCCGACCGCTGAATCATCGTTACGTTACTAACACTAACCTTCGGCATGAATTTGCGGTTCTTGATTCCATTTTTCAGCTTGCGGTTCGGCGTCACACGGCTGTGGTTTTTAACGGGGATTTTTTTGACCAGCGAGGTCATATTGACACCCGAGTGATGAATTTAGCGATGGCTAAAGTTTGTCATTACGCCAAAAAAGTTCCGATTTATTTTAATTCCGGTAATCACGATCAGTTGAATAATTCCAGGATTCCGCCCAGTTCACTTGACGCTTTTGAATGGATTAACGGGGTCAAAGTCTTTGACCAGCCCGGTGTAATCCGGACTGACGGGGTTGATTTAGTAATGATCCCTTATTCTAATGATGTGAGCTGGCTTAAGCGTCAAATTAGACGAATTGCGGTTAAAGTAACGCGACCGGCCGTTGAATTTTTCCATTTGGGAATTGCCGGCAGTCGCAATACTTCGCATTTAGTGAAGTTAAGCGGGGCGTTTAGCCTCGAAGATTTGTGTCCAGACCGTTATGATTACGTAGTTGGCGGTCATTATCACCTTCGGCAAAAACTGGGCCCGAACGCCTGGTACGTTGGTTCAACGATTCCCCATGAACACGCCGATGATTTTCAGCAGAAGGGTGTTGATCTGGTTTCAATTAACCCAAGTGGTGATTCACACCGCTTGATCCCGATTAAGTCGCCGATGTTTTACACTTTTGATTTAGCTAAACGCCAGGTGAACCGGTCCCAAATTGTTAGGTTGTCTAAACAGAACGTGGTGAAGGTAATTACGCACGATCAATCAACGGCTCGGTGGTATTCTGACCACACCAAATGTGAAATTGACGACGAAGCACCGGTTAAATACCACAGCCGGTTGAATCTGAAGTCAACGGCGACCCCTGGTGAAATCGTTAAGAAATATTGTCAACACTATTATGATCAGCCAACCGCACGGAAAGCGCTACAAATTTTGGAACGAGTGACGGGTGAATAATGAGGTTAAAAAGCGTTAAGTTAAGGAATTTCATGAGCTTCGGAAACCAAGTCCAGAACGTTAATCTGACTAAGTTGGGTTTGTGCATGCTGAACGGGATTAATCAGTCCACTCCCGGTTCCAGTTCGAACGGGGCCGGCAAATCAAGTTTGATTGAAGCAATCATTTATGGCTTGTATGGAAAACGTGCTGACGGGGTCAAAGGTGATGAACTGGTTAACCAAAAGACCGGTCATAACTTGTTGGTTGAAGTTAGTTTCGTCACCAACGGGACCGATTACCTGGTGAAACGGTTTCGGAAAGATCATCATCACCAGAACCACACGTTTTTATATCAGAATGGGGTTAACGTAACCGCAAAATCAATTCGAGCGACTAACCAAAAGCTTCGGTGGATTTTGGGGATGGACCAAACCACTTTTTTACATTCATATATGGTTGGAGTGGGGGATACCGTTAATTTTACGTCGGCAACTGACCACGAAAAAAAGGAAATTTTGGAAAATTTGGCTCACCTTTCTTTGTATTCAAAAGCTTACGAAATGGCTAAAGATGATTTAAGCCGGTTGAAAAATCAGATTTCGGAAATTAACGCTAAACTTCAGTCGCAGCAATATGCCGTTGATTCTTTAAAACAATTGCGGGATAACGCCGTTCAGCAACGAAATCAGCAGCGCCGGCAGCTTGAATCAATTAATAATACTTTGAAGCGGGTCACGGCTAAAATTAAACAATTTCCAATTAAAAGTTATCGAAATCAGTTGAATCATTTTAAACGATTGATTAACGCCCAGCATTTGAAAGAACAGCGATATCAAGCTAAAGTCCAAAAGGCCCAGAAAAAAGATCTGCAAGCTAGCAATCAGCTTAAGGACTGGCGTGAACGAATCAAGCAGCTTCAAGCTTCGGCGTCAGATTTGAAACAAACCCGTCATCGTTTGGCGACGGAACTCGATTCGGAATTAGGTCTTCAACAAGATCAGCAGCAAAAAATTCGGTCACTCAAGTCCAGAATTGATCGTCTGAATTCCAAAATTAAGTCGATCCCAGTTGAAAAGTATCAAGATCAGCTCGCTAACCAAAAACGATTGATTAAGCGCCAGCACACTAGGGAACGTCAGCATCAGTCCAAACTTCAGGTTGCCCAGCGAAATTATGTAACCGCTAACGATCAAGTTAAGTCTTTGAACCAGGAATTGGTTAAACAGCGAAAACAGCTTGATGAATTTAAACAAAATTATGATCAGTTAATTTCTGGAAAAGCCCGGCGCTGCTTTTATTGCGGGCAAGTTTTGGACCAAGCTCACCGGAAATTTGAGACTAAACGGTTGGCAAAGCAATTAAGCCAGTTAGAACTTCAATTTCGAAAACTTGATCAAGATCGGAATCAATCTGGTCAAAAAGCTCGGCACTTTCACCAGATTGATCAAAAACTCCAGGATCCCGATCCCAATCGAGTCGATTATTACTCGAAAGCTGAGCAACTTCATGCTTTGCTTAATCATTACCAGAAATTAGTTGCCCAGCGTGAAGAACGCCAGAATCAACTTTCTGCCCAACAAAAATTGGTTCGTGAACGGACTAATGATCAGCAGCGTCAGCGAGCCGCAGCGGATCGCTTGTCAGATCAATTAATTAACGTTAGGCACGATCTTCAGAAATTTAAAAAGTTACGGACCCGGATTAATTTGAATTTTAACCGGGCTCGTGCTGAATACCAGAAGATTCAGAAGAAGAACCCCGACCAGAGTAATTATTATCCACAGGTCAATCACTTAAACGGCCTGCTTAACAATTACCGGATTTTGTTAGACCGACAACGTGATTACCGGAAACGCCGTTCGGAATTTCAGCTAACCCGAACCGTTAATTATTCGGTAAAACTAAAATCCGCCCAAAAACAATTAACGGCTTTAAAAAATCAATTAGCGCGTTTAAAGCAAAACTCGAAGATCATGAAGAACGTGAAAGAAGTTTATTCGAACCGGGGGGTTAGGTCCCAAGTTCTGGATTTAATCTTGCCGTTTATTAATCAACAGGCGAATCATTATCTGCAAACTTTGGCCGGCGGGTCGATTCGAATTGCAATTTTGCCCGTCAGCACGGCTAAAAACGGAAATCAATCCGATCGCATTACCGTTAGGATTCAAAATGCGTCTGGCGGTAGCCGCTACGCCGATAATTCAAGTGGCGAAAAACGCCGGGTCGACGTGGCGATCGCAATGGCCATGCAAGATTATACATGCTATCACGCTCGGTCGCGTTGTAATCTGATGTGCGTTGACGAAGCTTTTGATAATTTAGATTCGGTCGGCACTAACCGGATTATGCAAATCTTGGCGCAACGGCAACGAGTGATCCCGAATATTCTAGTGGTCAGTCACAATCCCGACCTTCAAGCAAACTTCAGTAATCAGCTAACGGTAATCAAAACGGATCGGGGCTCGATCATTGATAACAAAAACCACTGAATTAAGTTTTGAACCTAATTCAGTGGCTAAAATCTAAATTTATTTTAGAAAATTAAATTACTTTCCAGGAGTTCCGGACATGTAATCCGATAAGATGTTCTTCAAGCTGTTGTCCTGGATGTTAACGTTGCCTTTACGCAAAACTTTTGACACAACTTCGTGCATTAATGTGGCACTGTTCATCTTTTTATCAGTGATCTGGTCTTCTAAAGCGTTTCGGTTATCTTTGTAAGTTCCCTTTTGCGGCTTGTTGACCATTTTAATAATTTGGTAACCGTATTTGGTCTTAACCGGCGTCTTAGTGTATTGACCATTCTTTAAGCTGAACGCGGCTTTTTTGAACGCGCTTGGTAACCGGGCGGTATTGTCAAACGGTGTTAATTGACCGCCGTCATTCTTAGTGGAGGTATCTTTAGAATACTCTTTGGCTAAGGTCTTAAAACTGGTTCCCGACTTTAATTTTGATTCAATGGTTTGGGCCTTGGATTTACTGGTTACTAAGATTTGGTCAACGGTAACTTTCGGTTCAAACGACTTGAACTGCTTCTTTAGCATTGGGGTCGTGTAATTGATGTTGTGTTTAACGGCTTGCTTAAGCAGTAATTTGCTGCGCAGGTTCTTCTTTAATTGGGGTTCGGTAATTCCCTGTTGCTGCAAAAGCATGCTGAATTGGGAACCATATTCAGCTTTGTACTGGTCGATCATGGCGTTGATTTGTGAATCCTTAACTTCACTGCCGTAATCCTTTTCTAGCAGCTTATTTAGGATCATTTGCTGCAGAACCTGCTTACCGTTAGCGGTCTTTTTCATGTTGTTATAATAAGACTGCTGAGTAATTTTACCGCCGTTAGTGGTGGCAACGGTCTGGTTACCACAGGCGGCTAATGATAAACTCATTAGTACACCGGCGGCACCGATCAGAATCTTTTTTCTAAGTTTCATTTACTAACACATCCATTTCTAACTAACGTATCAAAGACTAACATAACATTCTTGGGGTTAGCTCGTCTAGACATTAATGATTACTTATGGTGGCTTAAGCTTTTAATTTGTTTCAGATTTTTCTGAATTACTTGAATTGACGGCTGAATCTTGAATTTGAATTTGCCGAAATCATCGTTAACGTCAGATAAATCGAGTAACTTAATTTGTTTTTTGAGTCGTTTCAAATTGACCTGACTGTTTCGACCGGTTTTGATCAGTTGATTAAACTGCGGTTTCAAACGCTTAATTTTGTGGATTAAGAAACCGGTCAGAGTAATTCCGGTTCCGATGATTAGTGTGGCTTTTAAATGTTTAATCATGATTGCTTCAGGTGGCTTTTGATGTCGTCACGGATTTTGGTAAATTTAGCTTGATCGTATTGATCATGGTGGTTAGTGAAATGCATCGAAAAGCCGTCGTGATCGGTGTAACGAGGGATCAAGTGGAAATGAGAATGGAAAACCGATTGGGAAGCAATTTTCCCGTTGTTATTCAGGATGTTTAAGCCTTTGATCTTGGGATTCGTGGCCTTAATGGCCCGCGCAATCATCGGAATCCTGGCGAAGACTTCCCCGGCGTATTTAGCGCTGTAAGCGTAAATGTTGGGAACGTGTTTCTTGGGGATGACTAGGGTATGACCGGGGGTTGTCTGAGAAATATCAAGGAAGGCCTTGACGACGTCATCCTCGTAAATGGTGTAACTCGGAATTTTACCACTGATGATTTTACAAAAAATACAATTCGGATTCATATAATATCCTTCTTTCCGTTGATTATTATAACTAAAAAAATTAATTAAGGACATCAAAAGCTAATTTTGACCAGTTATGATATAATAAATTATAGAATTAATGTAGAAAAGAGATTTAAAACTATGGCGCTGACCGTTTCTAACGTGACCGGTGGATACACCCAGATCCCGGTTCTACACCAGATTTCGTTTAACGTTAAATCGGGTGAATTAGTGGGCTTGATTGGCTTAAACGGCGCGGGGAAATCGACCACAATTAATCACATTATTGGGTTGCTAACCCCGTTTTCCGGGACCATTCGGGTGAACGGGATTTCAATTGATGACGACAGCCAGAAATACAAGCAGCAGATTGCTTACGTTCCGGAAACCCCGATTTTATATCCGGAATTGACCTTAAAAGAGCACTTGGCAATCACGATTATGGCTTACCATTTGAATCCCAAAATTGCTTGGCGTCGGGCTCGAACGTTGTTGAAACGGTTTCGGCTGGCTAATAAACTTAACTGGTTCCCAATTGACTTTTCTAAAGGGATGAAGCAGAAAGTTATGATCACCTGCGCTTTTTTAACTAACGCCAAATTATTCATTATCGACGAACCTTTCTTGGGGTTGGATCCGCTGGCGGTTCATGATTTACTGAATTTGATTAACGAACGCAAGCGCTCCGGCAGCAGTATCCTAATGACCACTCACGTTTTGGATACGGCCGCTAAAGTCTGTGACCGGTTCGTTTTAATTCATCAGGGTCACATTCGAACTGAAGGGACCTTAGCTGAACTTGAACAGGAATATCATCAGGACTCGCTAACGAACGTTTATCTATCACTTGCGAAGGGCGCCAGAAAATGAAGCAGCTGTTTAGAAAACGGCTCGGTCATCATTTAATTCGGGTCGCTGAATATTTAAAATACGTTTTAAACGATTTTTTTGTCCTGGCGCTTTTCTTCTTCGCCGGTGGCCTCGGCCTTGCCTATTCTGATTTTTTAAAAACACTTCGTCCCGGTAACTACTGGGTATCAGTTGCAATTTTGATCGTGTTTCTGCTTTCGTTGCAACTGGGCCGCTTAGCGACACTGGTTCAGAATCCCGACTATGTTTTCCTG
>CAKQCC010000042.1 GCA_934216625.1 uncultured Lactobacillaceae bacterium | reverse complement strand
TTTTGCCGGGGTGGCGGAATTGGCAGACGCACGGGATTTAAAATCCCGCGGACATTTTTGTCCGTATCGGTTCGAGCCCGATCCTCGGCATTTAGAAAGTTGTGCACCATTAGCGCAACCGGATAGAGCGTCTGATTACGAATCAGAAGGTTGTTGGTTCGAATCCTACATGGTGCATTTAATAACGGGAAGTAGCTCAGCTTGGTAGAGCGCCTGGTTTGGGACCAGGAGGTCGCAAGTTCGAATCTTGTCTTCCCGATTAATGGTAAATTAATTTCGCGGTGTAGCTCAGATGGCTAGAGCGTCCGGTTCATACCCGGGAGGTCGAGGGTTCGATCCCCCCCGCCGCGATAAGGTCTTGGACCTTTAGCTCAGCTGGTTAGAGCAGACGACCCATAATCGTCCTGTCGTAGGTTCGAGTCCTACAAGGTCCATTTGATGGACTTGTATTTATGGAGGATTACCCAAGTGGCTGAAGGGGGCGGTCCTGAAAACCGCTAGGTGGACCGAATAGTCCACGCGGGGGTTCGAATCCCCCATCCTCCTTATATTAATTATTATCGCGGGATGGAGCAGTTTGGTAGCTCGTTGGGCTCATAACCCAAAGGTCGTTGGTTCAAATCCAGCTCCCGCAATTATGGTTCGTTGGTCCAATTGGTTTAAGACGCCTGCCTGTCACGCAGGAGGTCACCGGTCCGAACCCGGTACGAACCGTATTGGCTTGGTAGCTCAGTTGGTAGAGCAAACGGTTGAAGCCCGTTGTGTCGGCAGTTCGATTCTGTCCCGAGCCATTAAACAATGCGGGTATAGTTTAATGGTAAAACCTCAGCCTTCCAAGCTGATGTTGCCAGTCCGATTCTGGTTACCCGCTTTATGGGCCTGTAGCTCAGTTGGTTAGAGCGCACCCCTGATAAGGGTGAGGTCGATGGTTCGAGTCCATCCAGGCCCATTGGAGAAGTACTCAAGTGGCTGAAGAGGCACCCCTGCTAAGGGCGTAGGTCGTTAATTCGGCGCGAGGGTTCGAATCCCTCCTTCTCCGTTATGACCCGTTAGTCAAGTGGTTTAAGACACTGCCCTTTCACGGCAGTAACACAGGTCCGAATCCTGTACGGGTCATCTAAAATGGTTCGTTGGTCCAATTGGTTTAAGACGCTTGCCTGTCACGCAAGAGGTCACCGGTTCGAACCCGGTACGAACCGTTGAACTTAGAAATACCCATGGCTTGGTAGCTCAGTCGGTAGAGCAAACGGTTGAAGCCCGTTGTGTCGGCAGTTCGATTCTGTCCCGAGCCATTTTATGGAAGGGTAGCGAAGTCTGGTTAAACGCGGCGGACCGTAAATCCGCTCCTTCGGGTTCGGTGGTTCAAATCCACTCCCTTCCACTTTATAGGGATATATTTCAATGGTAGAATTACGGTCCCCAAAACCGTCGATGTGGGTTCAACTCCCGCTATCCCTGTGATCATGGCGGTGTTGGTGAAGTTGGTTAACACACACGGTTGTGGCCCGTGCATGCGTGGGTTCGAGTCCCACATACCGCCCTATGTGGCCAGATGTTAATTTTCCTGATTTGATTCAGGAAATAATCTTCTGGTTAATCATGAATTATGTTTATGGTACTGCAATATTAATTGTGTTTTCGGATAATAATTTCCGTAAAATAGTTTGACTTTATCTGATGACTTGATCGTTTAAGCTAGTAGATGGATTCAAACTAATTGATCAAATTTATTAGAATTTGATCCTGGATGCTTCTGGCTTTTGCCGGAAGTGAAACTCTTGGCGGTATAGCCAAGTGGTAAGGCAGAGGTCTGCAAAACCTTTATCATCCGTTCGAATCGGATTACCGCCTTTGATTTTTGCCGAGGTGGCGGAATTGGCAGACGCGTTGGATTCAAAATCCAATGGTCTTTGCGGATCGTGTGGGTTCGAGCCCCACCCTCGGCACTAATTTAAATCGTCTTAAAGGAAAATTCCGTAACGGAATTTTCCTTTTTTGTTTAACAAACGAAAGAAGCTTTAAATGGCAATTCGACATCAGGAAACAATTCCCAAAAATATTGAAGTCTTTGGCGCTAAAGTTAACAATCTAAAAAATATTAACGTTTCAATTCCGTTAAATTCGTTTGTGGCGATTACTGGAGTTTCGGGTTCCGGTAAGTCATCGTTAGCAATGGGGGTTCTTTACGCTGAAGGAGCCAGAAGATACTTGAACGCTTTGGCAACTTATACTCGACGCCGGATCAGTCAGGTTGGTCGCGCCAACGTCCGAAAGGTTAAATATTTACCGAGTGCGATTGCGCTTCGCCAACGACCGGTGGTTCCCGGAGATCGATCAACCGTTGGAACTATGTCGGAAGGCCTAAACGTTTTAAGGTTAATGTTTTCACGTCTGGGGTCTCATCAATGTCCAAACGGGCATCAGATTCCGCCAACGATTAAAGTTGCCCAAGCTATGGATCTTCCGGGAAACGCCATGGGTAAAATCAAGTGTCCGGTTTGTGGCAAAGTCTTCATGGCCCCCAGTGCTGAAGATTTTGCGTTTAATTCCGCTGGCGCTTGTCGAAAATGTCAAGGAACTGGCAAGGTTAAGCAAATTGTCAAGCAAACCCTGGTTCCCGATCCGAATCGGACCATTATGAATGGAGCAGTTGCTTCCTGGCGATTACCCGGTCGTAACTTTATGCAATGGGTTGCTAGAGAAGCTGGCATCCGGATTAACGTTCCGTTTAAGAATTTAACCGATCACGAAAAACATTTGGTTTATGCGGGACCCAAAAAGACTTACGCGATTAACATTCCTTCCCGAACCGGTAAAATCTTTCATATGAATAACGCCAAGTATGAAAATGCGTTTGCGGCGGTGAAGGACAGTATGGCGACCACCACTAACGCCCGGGCTATTAAGCGTCTGGATCGTTTTTATAAATTCGGGGTTTGTCCCCGCTGTCACGGGAATCGCTTCGACCCGGATCTGTTTCGGACCAAATTAGCTGGCAAAAACATTGCCCAGGTCTGTAATTTAACGTTAGCTGAACTGAAGCCGTTTATGAAGAAAGTTCAAGCTAGTTTGCCGAACAATATGCAAAAATTAGCTAAAACACTAATTAACGAATTTATGGACAGTGTTAAGCCTCTCTATGATTTGGGCCTTGATTATCTAACGTTGCTAAGGGCCGGTAATACTTTATCAACCGGTGAATTGCAACGGATTCAGCTTGGTCGGACCCTTAGGAGTCAGACCACCGGGGTTCTTTATGTCCTAGACGAGCCATCGGTTGGCCTTCATGCGGCTAACGTGGCTGGCTTGATTAAGATCCTTCGCCAATTAGTTGCTCAGGGTAATTCCTTAGTGGTGGTGGATCACAACGTTGACATTATTTCGGCCGCCGATTACGTAATCGAAATTGGGCCAAAAGCTGGTAAATTAGGTGGTCGAATTGTTGACCACGGGACCCCGGCTGAAATTAGTCACAAATCGACATCCTTGATCGCGCCGTTTTTAACCGGTCAAGCTAAAGTCGTGGTTAGAAAACAACCGGCGAAAAAATCAATTTTTAATCACGGTTCTTTAGCAATTCAAATTAACCACCGCTTTAATTTAAATCACGTTGCTGCTAAGTTCCCGAAACGTCGATTAACCGTAATTTCTGGATATTCAGGTGCCGGGAAATCAACTTTGATTATGGACGGGGTCGTTAAATCATTTCAGGCCCAGATTAATCATCAGTCGTTGCCAAGTTACGTTAAAAAATTCAAAAACGGTGGCCTGCACCGGATTATTGAAATTAATTCAGTCCCGATCGGCAAAAACGTTCGTTCAACCGTTGCAACTTATTGCGGAATTTGGTCGCCGATTCGAAAATTATTCGCCCAAACTAAATTTGCACAAGTTCACCATTGGCGAGCGGGTCGCTTTTCTTACAACGTTAAGTCGGGTGCTTGCCCGAATTGCCAGGGGACCGGAACTATTGGCCTCGATATTCAATATTTACCTGAAATGACGATGACTTGCCCAGTTTGTCACGGAAAACGGTACAATGCCGAAACTTTAAAAGCAAAGTGGCGTGGCTACAACATTGCTGACGTTTTGAATTTGTCAGTTCGCAATGCTGAACGCCTTTTTCATGATCAACCTAAAATTGAATCGATTCTGAATGCACTTGATCGGATGGGACTCGGTTATTTGATCCTGGGCGAAAGTACGCCGATCTTATCGGGTGGTGAAGCCCAGCGCCTAAAGTTAGTTTCACAAATGGGTCGAAACCAGACCGATACCTTGTTTGTTTTCGATGAACCTTCAGTCGGGTTACACCCGAAAGATGTTCAGGTCTTAAACCACGTTTTTGATCAATTACTTTCGAAAGGTGCGACTTTGATCGTCATCGAACACGATTTAGACGTAATTATGAACGCAGATTACGTAATTGATTTGGGACCAAAAGGTGGTAATTCCGGAGGCCAGATCGTAGCGAGCGGAACCCCTAAAGAAATTGCGGAATCGCCCCGAAGTCGAACCGGCGTTTATCTGGCACGACGAATGAAATTGGACGGAATCAAGATTAAGTGATTCTATTAAAAAATTATGATAAAATGAAATATGTTATAAGCATTATTCCCGATAGGATTCACACTTATTGTGAAGATGCCTTGTAACCTATTAGACTCAATAGGGGGAATTGAGAAATTGAAGAATAAACATTTGTTCACGTCTGAATCGGTTTCCGAAGGCCATCCTGATAAAGTTGCCGATCAGATTAGTGATGCGGTATTGGATGCCTATCTGGCTCAAGACCCTAAGTCTCACGTGGCTTGTGAATGTTCAGTCACGACTGGTTTGGTCTTGGTGTTCGGTGAAATCACTAGTCGCGCTCACGTTGATATTCAAAAAGTAGTTCGGAAAACGATTAACCGGATTGGCTACAATACTGACGCTTACGGATTTAATGGTGATACGTGTGCGGTGTTAGTAGCACTCGATCACCAATCCCCTGATATTGCTCAAGGAGTTAATAAATCCGAAGAAGTTAAAAAGGGCAGCCAAGACAAGTTGTCGCAAGTTGGTGCTGGTGACCAGGGAATTATGTTCGGCTACGCGACCGACGAAACTCCTGAATTAATGCCGATGCCGATTGAATTAGCTCACAAACTAATGTATTACACAGCTAAAGTTCGAAAGAGCGGTCAGATTCCGTACCTACGTCCCGATGCTAAATCGGAAGTCACGGTTGAGTATGACGCAAACGATCGTCCGTTTCGGGTTGACACCGTGGTTTTAAGTACCCAGCACGATCCGGACGCTAGCCTTAAGCAGATCCGTCACGATGTGATTAACCAGATTATTAAAAAAGTGATCCCGGCTAAGTTGCTGGATAGTCACACTAAATATTACGTTAACCCAACGGGCCGGTTCGTAATCGGTGGCCCGCACGGGGATGCTGGCTTAACTGGTCGTAAGATTATCGTTGATACGTACGGCGGTGCCGCTCGACACGGCGGCGGTGCGTTTTCCGGTAAAGATCCAACTAAAGTTGACCGTTCGGCTTGTTATGCGGCTCGTTACGTTGCCAAAAACATTGTCGCAGCTGGTTTGGCTCATAAGGTTGAACTGCAGTTAGCTTACGCAATCGGGGTTGCCGAACCAGTGTCCGTAACGGTTAACACGTTTGGGACTGGTAAGGTTTCGAACGAACAGTTGAATCGGGCCATTCGTAAAATTTTTGACTTACGACCGCTTGGTATTATTAAAATGTTAAATTTACGGCGGCCAATTTACGAACAAACCGCGGCTTACGGTCATTTTGGTCGAGATGACATTGATTTACCGTGGGAGCACACCGATAAAGTGCGGGCTTTGAAAAATTATTTTCGAAAATAAACGAAGTATGATTTAATCGTACACGAGGCCTTATCAAAATAAGGCTTTTTCTTTTTAAAATAAAAATTTAAATCAATTAATTCGCTGGATCGCGATTAAAATCGGCGGTTCGTGAATTTGGTTAATGAATTGGTACTGTAAAACACTGTATTTTTTCTGATTCAACTGGCTTGCGAAGTGAATTACGGCCGCTTTCTCTTTAGGATCGTTTAGTGGACCGTAATAAAGGACTAAAATGATTACTCCGCCGAGCTGCAGAAGCATTAGACATTGTTTAAGGGCTTGAATAGTTGAACGGGCACGGGTCACGATTCTTTTATCGCCACCGGGTAAATACCCAAGGTTAAAAATAACACCTTTGATGTTGGTCATGCCGATCGTATCTAAAATGTGTTGATGACCAATTTGGTATAGCGTTACCGGCCGGGTTAGATTAGCGTTCTTAAGTCGGGATTTGGTATTGGTCAAAGCCTGCTTTTGGATGTCAAAACTGTAAACGTTACCGTTCGTGCCCACGAGTTTGGCTAAAAAGGCGGTATCGTTACCGTTACCCATGGTGGCATCGATGACGTTATCACCAGGGCGGATAACTTGCCTTAATAAAAGGTGACTATATTTCAGGGCAGCTG
>CAKQCC010000041.1 GCA_934216625.1 uncultured Lactobacillaceae bacterium | reverse complement strand
CTTCGGTTTCCCCTAACTTTAGCAATTTGAATTGCTTCGTTCAGAATCGCCCAGTTCGGGATTCTTGACAAATCAAACATTTGATAAAGCGAAATTTCCAGCAAAATGATTAACCATTGCGGCAACCGACGCGGATGACGCAAAAATGCTTTCAAATCATACCGAAACGTTAACCGGTGTTGAAGAGTCCCGTAAACCAATCTGGTTAAAAGCCTAACGTCCCGTGGTTCCAACGAACTGTGGCGAATGACTTGATTTAATTCTAAATTAGAGTAAGCTCCGCTATAAACCCGGTCCAACACTTGAACTGCTAAATTGCGGACTTGACTAACTGGTTGTTTCATTGAATGACCTGCTCCCCGGGTTTCAACTGCTGGCCGGCACCGTTCAGATAATCAGTAATTCGTTGTCGTTTCTTACCAGCCGGCTGTAAAACGTTAATTTGAAGCGTTGTTGAATGACCCGCTGCTAAAATTAACTGGTGCTTAGTTTTGCTGACGACACAGCCCGCTTTCAAATGAGTGGTCTGATCAGCTGGGGTTACGTCCCAAATTTTAGTCCTGCGGTGATTAAACATTACGTAAGCCCCGGGATCTGGGCGCAGGCCGCGAACTCGGCAATCAATCTTTCGAGCTGACCACCTAAAGTCTAAACGAGCTTCAGAATGTTTAATATTCGGGGCAAAAACCACTTGCTGCGGATCCTGGGGAATTGATTTAGCGGTGTGATTAACCAATTTCGGCAAAGTCCGCAGTAATAGTTTGCGACCAATCAAACTCAATTTACGAAACACGTCTTTAGCGTCATCTTTAGGGGTGATCGGCGCTGACTGCTGACTAATAATGTTCCCGGCATCCATTTTCTTGACCATGTACATAATCGTAACCCCGGTTACAGAATCACCGTTCATGATTGCGCGTTGAATTGGTGCTCCGCCACGATATTTTGGCAATAGCGAACCGTGAACATTAACCGAAGCAATCTTTGCGGCTTTCAGCAACCGGGTTGGCAAAAACTGACCATAGGCCGCCGTAATAATGAAATCAGGTCGCATTTCAATCACTTTTTGCATTGCCTGACTACCACCTAGTTTTTCGGGTTGTAACACCGGGATTTTCAATCTAACCGCGGCCCGTTTAGCCGGCGGTGGCGTTAAGCGATGGTGCCGGCCCTGAGGTTGATCAGGCTGAGTGACAACCGCTTTAACGTGGTACTGATGATCAACTAAACCCTTCAAAATCGGTACACAGAATTGAGGAGTTCCCATTAAAACTACTGAATTCAAAAACATCATCTTTTCATTACATAAAATTAACCGGATCCGGATCAATTGAAATTAACAAACCGCGCCTGGTACTACTTTGATAATGGTCCAATACGTGACTAAGTGCCGAATGAAGGTTAGGTTCATGTTTATATTTGAGCACGATTTGATAATAATAACGGCGTTTAATCCGCGAAATTGCGCTTGGCGCCGGACCCAAAATAATGGTCTGGTTAGATAACGCCGATTGTAAATATCGCTTAACTGAATAAATCCCTTCAGCCGCGGTTCCGCGGCGAACCGAACTGGCTTCAACCCGAACCGTAAAGTAATAAGGCGGATCCCCCAAAGAATGGCGGCGGTTCATTTCAACCAAATAAAATCGCTCATAATTCTGGGTTTGAGCCAATCGGATCGCGTAATTATCGGGATTAAAGGTCTGAATAAACACTTCGCCCTTTTTCTCAGCACGGCCGGCCCGACCGCTAACCTGGGTCAAAAGTTGAAACGTCCGTTCTGCGGAGCGGAAATCAGGTAATTCTAACGAAGTGTCAGCATTAATTACCCCTACCAAAGTAACGTTAGGGAAATCAAGGCCCTTCGCAATCATCTGGGTCCCTAACAACACGTTCGCTTCTCCAGCACCAAAACGGTGCAACAATCGAGCGTGAGCGCCCTTTCGAGAAGTCGTATCAACATCCATGCGAATTACCCGAGCTTCAGGGATTAAGCGTTTTAACTCCATTTCGGCTTTTTCGGTCCCGGTCCCGTATCCCCTAATTTTACGGCTGTGGCAGCGGGGACAAACTTGGGGCAACGGTTCTTCATAACCACAATAATGGCATTTTAAAGTCTGCGAGCGATAATGCCAAGTTAGGGAAATGTCACAATTCGGGCACTTGGGAACGTAGCCGCAAGTCCGACACATTAAGAAGTTAGAATAGCCGCGCCGATTAAGCATCAGCACAACTTGCTCGTGGCGGTGAATCCGACGTTTAATCGCATTCACCAGTCCAAGCGAATAATTAGTTTCGTGTCGATGAATAATTTCTTTCCGCATGTCAACTACGTGAACCACCGGTAGCGGCTGGTGATTGACCCGATGAGGAAGTCTTAGTAGATGATAAACGCGTTTAGTTGCCCTAGCTCGCGATTCTAACGAGGGGGTTGCACTTCCTAAAATCACTGGGCAGCGATGATAACGGCCACGCCATTTGGCAACCCGGCGAGTTTGGTAACGGGGCACGCTTTCTTGCTTGTAACTGCTGTCGTGTTCTTCATCCATAATGATGACGCCGATATTGGTTAGTGGCGCAAAAATCGCCGAGCGAACCCCGACCACCACTTCTGCCTGGTGATTGTTAATCCGCTGCCACTCATCATACTTTTCACCAGCTGACAAACCACTGTGCAAAATTGCCACCCGGTTCCCAAAACGACCTCTGACCCAGTTAACCATCTGCGGAGTCAACGCAATCTCAGGGACCAGCATTAAAGCAGTTCGACCCAATTGCAAAGCTTGGCTAATTACCTGCAAATACACTTCGGTTTTTCCAGAACCGGTGACTCCCTCCAAGAGATAAACCGCAAACTGGTGGCGTCGCAGGGAAAGTGAAATCTGACTTACGGCTTTCGATTGATCACGATTCAATTTTAGTGGATAATTGCGTTTAAACTTGCGGTGATAAGGATCCCGAAAGCGTTTAACTTTAAAAATTTTGACCCATTTTCTGTTTTCGGCCGCTTCAATCGTACTTAATCTTAAGTGTGGAGTTTGCTGAATCGCCCAAGAAGTCCGGTGAGCTCGATTAGGATGCTGTTTCATAAACTTCAATAACGCAATTTGGGAAACGTTTTTAGAGGGAATTTGTTTCAGATCAGACTTAATCTGTTGAACTGGTAACTGATTTTTAAACAGCTTGACTTTTGCCGAATGGGCTTGATTTTTCACTAAATAAATGGTCTTAACTAAACGTTTTCGTTTCAAACTGGCTAAAGCCCGGATTTGATCAGAAGTCAATTTGGCAGAATCACCGGGCCAAACTCGCCGATTGCCTAAAATTGACTTTAATTCAGGTCGCTTAACCGGCTTAGTTAGCAAAAATTGCTTATCGTACTTAGCCTTCATAACCCCTGGCAGCATCGTTATTAAGCAATTAATTCGAAAGGAAAACGTTGCTTGAGCAAGCCATTTCGAAAGCTTCAACAATTCTTGATTAACGACCGGCGTCAAATCCATTAACGAGCTAATGGGCTTTAAACGAAACTGCCGATGTTTTTCCGGAGCTGGGCTAACCACAAAGCCCTGGACTTTTCGGCTGCCAAACGGGACCACTACTCTCATCCCAACGGCCACAATTTTACGGAGTGATTTAGGAACCAAATAAGTATAAGGTGCGTCAGTCTGTCGAGTCGGAACGTCAACAATTACCTGAGCTAGCTTCACCGCTTGCCACCTTTCCATATTTTAATCACCGTTTTAAGAATAACTTGGGCGATCTTAGATTTAGCCGCAATTTGAGTCTTAACTGGGGAATGACCACGTCGAATCAAGGTTACCTGATTATTATCACTTCCGAACCCAATCTTAGGATTAGCAACATCGTTCGCAACGATTAAATCAAGGTGTTTCTTAACCAACTTTTGGGTAGCGTGCTTCAGCAAATCGTGGGTTTCAGCCGCAAAACCAACCGTAAACTGATCTTGGCGCTTAACCTTAGCAATCATTTTCAAAACGTCAGGAGTTCGACGAAGTTTCAGAATCAATTGATTCCGTTTCTTAATCTTTTGGGATTGAAAAGTCACCGGGCGAAAATCCGCTAAAGCCGCAGCCATAATCAAGCCGTTAAAGTGCGGAAAATTTTTTAAAACCGCTTGGGCCATATTCTCAGTCGTCTGAACGTGAATAATTTTAATTTTAGGATTAATCCGTAAGCTAACGGTGTGACCACTAATTAAAAGCACTTTAGCGCCTAATTTTGCGGCTTGATTAGCGATTGCGCAACCCATTTTGCCAGAAGAATCGTTAGTAATAAAGCGCACTGGATCCAGTTTTTCCCTAGTTCCACCAGCAGTCACGATTAACTTCATTGATTTTAAAGGTCGATCATCACGAAACCAACGATTTACTTTTGCGATAATTTGATTCGGTTCCACCATTCGACCTTTACCAGAATAACCTTCAGCCAAAGGGCCAGCAACTGGGCCCAAAATACGATAACCCGGCAATTGACGAAGCCAATTCAGATTCCGCTGAGTTACTGGATTATCAAACATGCGGTTATTCATTGCCGGAACAATTACCTTAGGGGCCGACGTTGCCAATAAACAAGTACTAGCAACGTCATCGGCAATCCCGTTTGCCACCTTAGCAATCACGTTCGCGGTCGCTGGCGCAATGATTGCAACGTCAGTCCAGTGGCTTAATTTAACGTGCAGGATTCCGGAGTAGTCATCATTCCAACTGCTAATTACCCGATGGTGAGAAAGGGCCTGAAAGGCAAGTGGCTGAATAAAGCGAGTGGCTTCTCTAGTCATAACTATTTTAACGTTAGCACCAGACTTCTTCAGCAAGCGAACTAAAATCAATGATTTATAGGCAGCAATACTGCCGCTTACGTACAACGCAACGTTCAAACTAATGTGCCTTTAACTACAAAAAGCCCTTGTGAGATTAACACAAAGGCTAATTCAAACAAATCCTACTTAGTATGATCAATCTTCAATTTACCGGCCGCAATTTCTTCAAACGCTTTGCCAACGTTTTTACTGGAATGGTAATGTTTTAAAAACGGTTTAGCACCCGCATCCAATTCTTTAGCGCGTTTACTGGCTAAAATCGTTAATGAATAATAAGAAGGAACTTTTTTCAATAATTTATCAATGGATGGATACATTAACATCTATTGGTCGTCTCCTAACTTAGATAAATACTCTGGTACAAACCGGCTTGACCTCAACCGTTCGCTTTTAATAATCGTCATAATTCGATTAGCGGCTTCGGGAACCTGATCGTTGACAACGATGTAATCATAATCGTTCATCATTTTCAATTCCCGCTTTGCTTTTTGAATCCGTTTTTTAACGGTTGCTGAGTCTTCGGTTCCCCTGCCAATTAACCGCTGCTTTAAAGCAGACAAGCTCGGCGGTGCCAAGAAAATAAAGATCCCGTGTGGACACTTGGAACGAACTTGAATTGCCCCACGGACTTCAATTTCTAAGAAAACATCGTGGCCCTCGGACAACATTTTACGAACGTAAGGCAACGGGGTTCCATAATAATTATCAACGTATTGAGCATATTCCAACATTTTTCCAGATTTAATGTTCTGTCGAAATTGATCTTTCGTGACGAAGAAATAATCCCGGCCATTTTTTTCACCAGGTCGCGGATGACGAGTCGTCATCGAAATTGAATATTTAAAATCAGTTCCTGGCGTCTGAAAAAGTGATTGGCGAACGGTTCCCTTACCGACTCCAGAAGGGCCCGACATCACAATCAGCATTCCACGTTTAGCCATTAACAAATTCCTTCCAAACGTTAAGCTAACTATCATTATGAAATGTTTAAGGCAATATATCAACCAAAATTAAAAATTAATTACTTTTAGCTTGGTGAGCTAATTTCAGAAGTTCGTTGGCATGGTTAAGTGCTGAACGAGTTACTTGGGTACCGGCCAACATTCGAGCCAATTCTTTAGATCGACCCTGCTGGTCTAGGCCTTTGAGTTGAGTCTTAGTTTGGGACGAACTGACGTGCTTCCAAACCAAATAATGATGATCACTCATTGCCGCAACCTGAGGTAAATGGGTAATACACAGCACTTGCGAATGGCGTGAAATCATAACCATTTTATTAGCAATTGCCTGTGCAACCCGTCCGCTAACTCCGGTATCAATTTCATCAAAGACCACCGTACTACTAGCCTGATGTTTAACAAAAACGGTCTTTAACGCCAACATTAATCGCGACATTTCACCACCAGAAGCGCTTTTAGCTAACGGAAGAAATCGTTCGCCGGGATTAGCACGGAGGTAAAAAGCCACTTTTTCAAGCCCGTTTGAGTAAAAACGTTGGGAATCGAGCTTAAAAAAGCGAACTTGAAATATCGCCTGTCCCATGTAAAGGCTCCGCAACTGTTGATTAACCTTAACTTCCAGCCGACGGGCAATCCGGTGACGAAACTGGCTTAATTTCGACCCGATCTTGATAACGGTTGAACGTGAAGATGCCAAGCGATGCCGGATTGCGTGATCATTTTGG
>CAKQCC010000040.1 GCA_934216625.1 uncultured Lactobacillaceae bacterium | reverse complement strand
CGTCCTTAACTGCCGGGTTTGCCAATCGGTGTTGTGTTCGATCCGGTAAATCGAAACCCCGTGGCGCAGGTCGTCCGCGATACTTTTAACGGAAACCGAATCGGTATCGAGTTGTAACCTTAACCGCCGGCAGTGTCGGTAGCGCAACTCGCGCAGCGCTTGAATCACGGCTTCAACTTCACAATAGTTATTGTTTTTGGTGATTATGTATTTGGAGGCAAACTTGATCTGACGATGAGCGTCATTAATGCTGTAAGCCCACGCTCCATCGTTAACGTTGCGCTGGCCGCCATCGGTATAAATTACTAAATCAAGTTGGTGGTGACTGATGGCTTGCTTTTCGTCAGGACTTGCGAATGAACCACTTAAAACGTAACGTCGAGCAGCCTGCCACGTTCGAAAATAACGAATCCCGGGAACGACTTTCTTTAGCGATCTACTTAGCCCCAGTCGAATCGCGAAACCGGATCGTAAGCCAAAATACGGTGCCAAGTTATCACCCGTTTCTGCCAAAACCAAAAATTCGCCAGAGTTATAAACAACCCTGACGAACGTTATCAACTATTGATTATAAGTCAAGCGCCTAAAATTCGGTACCGAAAGCATCACCAGAAAGCTGAACAAGTACATCCCCGACAGCATCATGATGACCACCACTAACGAATAGTGATCCATCAACAACCCGATTACGGCCGGCGAGAAGCCACCGATTGCCTTGCCGACGTTCATAATCAGATTGTTGGCGGTGGCCTGAATTCGCATCGGGTAAAGTCGACTGACGACGGCTCCGTAGCCGCTATACATCCCGTTGGTAAAGAAGCCCACTACCGTGCAGGCAAACAACAGGGTCCAGGCGTTGAAAGCAATCGTAATCAGGTACACCGCAACGGCCGCGGCAATCAAGAAGATACTGTAAGACAGGCGCGGGCTGAAGTGATCCATCATCAGCCCGAAGACCCACATGCCAAGGCTCATCCCGATAATCGTCACGATCATCCAGAGTGATGATTTCGAAACGCTAATGCCCAGGTGTTTTTGCATGATCGAAGGTAACCAGTTCATCAAGCCGTAATAACCGGCAACCTGAACCACCACCATTAAAATCAAGGCAACCGTTTGCCAACTTAACTGCGGGGTCGCGAAAAGCTGTTTAATCGAAACTTTGGGGGCGTGGTGTGAATGAAGCCGCCGTTCAAACTGCGGACTTTCTTTCAAATGCCGCCGGACGAAGAACGCAAAGGCCGCTGGCGCTAAACCGACCAGGAACAAGGCGTGCCAGCCGAATTCTGGAATGATTATGGCTGCGAGGCCTGCCGTAATAATGGCCCCAATTTGACCACCGATTGAAGTGTAAGACGTCAAAAGGCCAATCTTACTGCTGGGAAAATTTTCGGTAATCAGAGCGATCCCAGCACCATATTCGCCACCTTCGGCAAAGCCACCGAAGAAGCGCAAGACGTAAATTAAGGCAATGTTGTTGGCAAAGTACATTAGACCAGTCGCTAACGCAAACAGAAAGATCGTGTAGGAAAAGATCCGGACTCGACCAAACCGGTCCGCCAGCAGTCCAAACAGAACGCCGCCGAACAGCATCCCGACGTTCGTTACCGACGGGATCAAGCCACCAGCCGCCGCACTGATCCCTAACGTCGCGATCATGGAAGACATCGTGAACGAAACGATGTTGTAATCAATGTTCTCGAGTGCAATGCCGGCGGTAGTTGAAGCCAACGTCAATTTTTGGTTAGTGGTCATTGAGTGAATTTGACCAGAATTTTGCATAACAGGACCCCCAAAATTCCTAAATCCTCGTTAATTGACTCTAAACCCGAAGTATAACTTAATTATGATCCAAATTCAAAACAAATTTTTTAACTGCCGTGTTGCACTGACTAACGAACGCCCGAATGATCATGGTTAACTGATTTAATTCTTGACCGCTGTGCCGGTTAATCCTAAAGAACGCGGCAACGGCCACCAGTAAAATCAAGATTAGAACCGCCATTGCCAAAAATTCGTGAAACGTGGCGGTAATTGCAATCACGATCGCACAAACCAGTCCGCCGACTTCTAAGCCCACTAACTGATGATCCAGTTTGGCGTTAATCCGTCGTAGTTTTCGGTAACTCGGGTATTGACGAGCAAATTGGGCACAAATTTGGCGGCCCCGCGTCGTCAAATCATAATTAATTTTTTCGTGGTGAACGACCGTAATTTTAATCAGCCCCGCCTTCGTCATTAGTTCAGCGTCCGGTTGCCAGCTAACGTCAATTTGGTTCGAGTGATGCCAATAATTCAATAAAATTGCTTCAGCGGCCCCGTAGCGAATCGTTTTTAGATTCAAATTTGCTTACCCCTAACAAAAAACACGCCACTTTTATTAACCAGTAGCGTGTAATTTATAACCATTTAGAAAATAATCAAAAATTACTTAGCTAAACTCAACTTTTGATTATCAACGCCTAAATGCCAACTGATGTTCTTCATAATTGACTTCAAGGACTTAATTTGGTAGTTGACGTTGCGGCGTTCAGCCTTAGTTAATTTTCCG
The DNA here is from genome assembly GCA_934216625.1 of uncultured Lactobacillaceae bacterium. Lineage (GTDB taxonomy): Bacteria > Bacillota > Bacilli > Lactobacillales > Lactobacillaceae > Acetilactobacillus. Next base: position 4,073 of record CAKQCC010000040.1, on the reverse strand, counting down.
GAATTAGCCAAAGTGTCTAACCGGTTTAAGGTCTTGTGATCAGATCTTAAAGCACGAACGTTAATCCGGCGAGCGTGACCCCAGATATCTTTAAAGGAAGTGCTCTTGTAGAAATTTCGGTTGGTTTTGCGAGCGTGGTAAACCCGTTTAGCACGCGGTTTTCGAGCTCGCTTAGCGCGACGAATCCGGTTAAACTTCTTAGCTTTCCGGTTAGCCCGTTTAGCGTAACGACGGCCACGGTTTAAACGATGATTAACCTTGGCAGTTTTCCGATTAGCCCGTTTAGCATGCTTAGCCGCGCGTTTAGCGGTTGCTTTGCTAACGTGAGTCCGCTTAGCAGCTTTGGCTTTTGGAGCAGCTTTAGCGTGTTTCTTGGCCACCTTTGCACGTTTTGCCTTTGGAGCAACCTTAGCGTGTTTTTTGGCAACTTTAGCCTTTGGAACTGCTTTCTTAGCTGATTTAGCAGTTGCTTTTTTAGCAACTTTGGCATGGTGACCAGCTTTAGCTTGGCGAACTACGGACGGTTTAGCATTAGCATTGGCGTTAACGTTACTTGCCAAGCTAGCGCCGCATAACATGCAGCCAGCTAATAGCGTTACGGAAACGCCTTTAGTAATTCGGCGAATTAATTGTTTTTTGTTCATAAACAAGTCTCCTTTATTCTTAGACTAATTGTAATTGTATCATTGATTGCAAATCAAAGCCAAAAACATTAACGACGTTTTTTAGCCAGCAGCTTCGTTAAATCGTGTTCGGTGCTTTTTGCGTTGCGCAATTCGCGATTGTAATCGTGCTGCTGATTATCGATCCGAAAAATTGACTTAGCATGAGGATCCAGCTTCTTTAGTGAATTAGCATCGTGTGCTAACTGAGTTTGACGGTTGTGATCCAAATCGACCCGTTCAATTTCACGAAGCATCCGGTAATAGCGCTGAGCGTCAACATAGTCCAAAAAGCGCATCAGCCTTTTCTTACTTAAGATGTAATCTTTGGTACTGTTGAAATGACCCTTCCGTAGCATTTTAAGGGCCCGACGAGCTTCCTGAATTGCGCTGGGTCGGTCGAGCTGAACCTGCAAGCGGTGCCGGACTTGTTCAATCTGATGAATCCGGGCCGAACCGGCATGCTTACGGGTCAAAACTTCCTGGGCCAACTTCAAATTATCAATGATAAACTGAGCCGTTTTGGCATCGAGTCGAATCATCAATTTCACCTCAATCACTTAATCACAGAAACGCAGTTTACTAATTAATTGTTAACGATCATCCAAACGCCGCTGATCAATTACGTAGACCCGGTGCACCGGATCTGATGATGACAGCCGCGGTGAATTAACTTCATTATTACTCGATAACACCAAATCACCACTATTTGGGTCAGCTTCGGGAATTTGGGTTCCGGAATCGTTTTTCAGAACTGCTTCATCACTCAAACAGTCTTTTTCGTTAAAGTCACCATCGTTAACGTTGGAACTAAAGAAGTTCGCGTATTGCTTCTTTCGGCGTTTTAAACCGGAACCCTGATCACTCTGGTCAAAGCCACCGTCACTAGCGTGTTTTTCTAAATGGTGCACATACTTGTTATCATAACCACTTAACGTAAATGGCGCAATCTTTTCATCCGGAATTGACGACATCGTCCAACCCGTAGTTCCGGCAAAAAATTGCTGAACGTCGTGGTTATTAATCGGGTCAATCCGCATTCCTTGGTATCCTTCGGCAATCACTGACTCAACCTGATCACTAGCGTTGTGCTCCGCAACTGGGAACATGTCGCCGGCTGCGTCCCGGTGATAAACGGAACCCTGGTAATTAATAATTGCGTTTGAAGGCGTAAACATGAAGCGACCGGCGTTAGCGTTGTCACCAACCAGCACCACGTGATAACTACCCGCGTGATCCAAATGAATCTGATACTTAATCGGCTGATAAGCGATTCCGGGAGTCCGCATAATCGAATCGTAATATAGATCATCATTCTGACCGTCACGGTCGGTATAGCCACTCTTCAGCATGTAATTAATAATGGCTTCCCGAACGTTCCGGGTACTCAAAGTGTAAGTCGTGTTCAAAGCGCTATTGTTGGTTCCAATATCAACTGCGATCGGGATCGCGGTTCGGGTCATCCCGGTCCCACCGTCGTTACTGTTCACGCCGACGTTGATCGTAAAGTCCGCCTGAACAGCTGGCACATCACTGACCGGCAACCAGCCGGTGACGCTTGGCACCATTCCTTTATGGTTGGCAGGATCTTTTGGATCCTCATGCTGATGATTCGGACTCGGGATCAAATTACGGTGCTGATTAATATCACTATCGGCGGAAGGATCCGGGACGTCGCTGGCGATTCGCTGTCGACTTGGTAAATACGGTTCGTTATTTACGGAAATCGGCCGCTGCGGATCAAAATTCGGGTTGCGCGGGCCAATCGGTACGTAGTGATTAATCGATTGCGGATCATTTTCGTCCGGCAAATTACTCGGGTGCTTAGAAACGTACGCCTGAGTTGTATTGTGACCGCGCCCCAGAACGAAATACTGCTGATCTCCAATGTCTTGAGCGTTCAAAGCGCCCGGATCCAGCTGGTAACCAGCGTTACGAAGCGCCACCGGTAAAGATTGATTCTGATTCCACTTGATATCCTTGCCAACGTAATCATCATTAAGGGTTGAACCCGTGTAGGTACTACTCTGTCCCGAATTGCGGTAGTTGTGATGACTCGAATCGTAAATCAGGTACTGAATCGTCTCGCTCGCCGGTGCCCAATTTAAACTACCGTGTTCGTAATCATCCGGCACAAAATCACCGTTGGCATCGAACGTGCCGTGTTCCGTTTCGTCCAGGCCGTCCGGTACTTCAAGGTTGTTAACCGGCGTAATGTAGTGTTCACCAGGCTGAACATGATTTGGCACCTGGTCCGCAAACGGCAGGATTACTGCCGTATCACCATCGTGGATCGGATTATTCTGTAAATTCGAACCGTCGCTGCTTTCTGGAATAATAAAATCAATCTTGCCCTGCGTTGAACCGTTCGAATTAGTGTTCGGTAAATCGCCGTTTACGGAATCGCTAGCCAGAAAAACGTGCGGATAAGCCCGACCGTTAATCGTCTGCTGACCGCCGCTAAAATAATTACGTTCGTCCACGTTGACGTTCTTTCCGGCAACGTTATTCACGAATTCGACGGCCCGGTCTTGTTGATCATGCTGGTCAGCGGCCCAGCTTTTCGGTGTAAAATCAACGGTAAAATGCGAATCAGCTAAAACTCCGCTGAGTGGGTTCGGCACCGGCATCGATTTGGCTAAGTAATGACCATGACCGTCACTATCGTTAAAATCCTGGGCAAAATGTTCAAAGCCATCAACGTCCCTTCTGGCGTCATAGCCTGATACCGCTTCACCAGTGACGTGATGAATCCCGGAACCAGCCCAGCGGACTACGCGACCGTACTTACCAACGTGACCGCGATGATCACTAACCCAGGTGTGATCAGCAGGATTAACGTCCATCACGTCACCGTCATAATTGGTGTAGTAAATTTCAGCACTTTCGGGCGTTGAATAATAATAATGTAAACTGAGCGGATTTACCCCACCGGTACTGACGATTGAAGGGCCACTAGCGTTATTCTGACGATGCCAATCTAAGTTACCCACCTGATAATCATATCCACTGCTGGATTGCGGATCTTTGACCGATTGGCCCTGAACCGTCGCCACGTCACGCATGCTGTCTGAATCGGGCCCAAAACCTAGCCACAAATCAAGGTGATTATTATCAGGGGTATCATTGCCGGTTGACGAAATTGAATTTCTGAATTGCAAGTTTAAATCTTTGGGATCGTGAACGCTGGTAAAGCCCGATACTTGTGTCGGAGCTTCCCGATAATTCTGGTTACCGTTAAAATAACGCTGGGCAACGTAATTTTGGAACCAGTGCCCCTGGTCACTATTAATACTGATCTTATATGTATCACCAACGTAAAGCGGTCGACCGGGTTTTGCCGTATCACTGACCGGATTCTTTTCAAGCATCTGACTAAAATCCAGGTTCAGATTACCGACCAAGCGATTA
>CAKQCC010000039.1 GCA_934216625.1 uncultured Lactobacillaceae bacterium | reverse complement strand
TTAGAAACTTAAGTTTAGAGTTTATTCTTAGATCAGTTATTTTTGTAACTAGGCCGGCCTTTTCGGTTATAATTAAACTAAAATTATTTTGAGAGGGGACGTTAGTTATCTTTCGGCGTAAATCCATTAGTTTGCCATTAGTGATCGCTTATTCATTATTGTTAAATTCGGGTTCTTCTTGTATTTGGCCGTTAGTGACTATGTATATCCATAATTATCTGCATGAATCATTGACGATTTCCGGAATTGTACTATTTGGAATGTCAATGATGATGATGATGGGTAATTACGTCGGGGGCTATCTTTTTGATCGCTGGTCGCCTTACCGAACCTCCCTGATTTTTATTACGCTGTCGACCGTTTCGGTAATTTTAATGATTTTCTTTCACGGCTGGCCCGCATTTGCTTTTCTCTTGCTTCCAATCGGATTGGGTGACGGGGTTAATCTAACGCTGACGAATTCTTACGCCGCTACGATTAGTAACAAAAGCAGCCGTTACATCTTTAATATTATGTACATTGGCTTGAACTTGGGCGTAGTAATTGGAACCGCCATGGTTGGTTATCTCTTAAAATACGGGATGACCATTTTGATGGTGGTAACTAGTGGCTTTTACGTTGCCTTGCTATTAATGACGATCCTGTTCTTTAACGTTCAAAATTTACGAAGCGGACGTTCGCACCATTCGGCTCCCCGCCGTCTTTACCATTCGAGCCTTTTACTACTGGCGTTCATTTGCTTGCTTTCGTTTTCGATTTATTTAAGCTATTCACTCTGGGAGAGCGTAATGTCGGTTCACATGAGCAACCTCGGGATTTCGTTTCAGACTTACAGTTCGATCTGGACCGTTAACGGCTTAATGATTGTTTTTGGTCAAGCCCCGATCAATAAACTTTTTAGTCACATTAAACTGACTCATCAAATTACGATTGGTTTAACGATTTTCTGCCTTTCGTTTTTAGGGTTGCCGTTTGCTCACCATTTCATAACGTTCGTGTTAATTATGGCAATTTTGACAACCGGCGAAATTATTGGCATCCCGAGCGTCCCAGCTTGGCTGGACGATTTAGCCCGGCCTGGCGAAAAAGGTCGCTACCAGGCTTATTTCAACGTCTTTATGACGCTGGGCCGCGCTGTCGGACCGCTATTTGACGGAATCATCATCGAGACGCTGAGTTATTCATTTCTATTTAATTTTTCGGGATTAATCGTTCTCGTCAGTTTATTTTTGGCAATGGTGCAGAGTCACCGGTTAAGCAAAGTTCGTGATTAAGGAAGATTAATTTGAATGCTAACGAGATTAAACGCAAACACGTTGAACAAACCTGGATCTTAAAAAAATTTATTCGGCAGGTTAAGCAGAAGAAATTTGTTTACTCGGGTCGTGATCAGCGTGCTAGGCTGCGGGCTAAAGTGAACTTTCTTCAGCATTTGAAATGGCAGCTAGAGCAAGCTTTTGACTTTAACGATTTTCAAGCGGAATTTGTGGTGAACGAGGCCGTTAGTAAAGTCCTGCTGCCGAGTAACGAAGATTTGTTGGTCTATTATGATACTAAAAAGGCAGAAAAATTAACTAAGGCTAGTTTTGTACTGGGACATCATTATTTTCGCTTTATCGAAACGATGCTGTGACGAAATTAGGTAATAAAAAAGACTGCCGTTGAAGCAGTCTTTTTTAAATACTCGATTTTATTAGATTTTGGCTTAATGGTTATTTCGCTTTTCCGACGGCTTTTTATGGCTAGTGGCCCTGGCTTGCTTTTTCTTATCGTTAATGGCTTTCTGAGCCTTTTTATGAATAGGAGTAACTTCAAACCACTTAACGAACGAATGTTCTAATTTAGTAATTTTGAAGTTGAAGCCGCCTAAATTAATGGAAGAACCGTTATGAATTTTCGGATATTTATCAATGAAGTAACCGGACAGGGTCACGACGTTGGACTTATTGAATTCGGGAATTTCGTTATTAAAGTAGCGTTCGAAATCGTAAATATTAATTTTACCGTTAATCTGGTAAGTTCCCTTGGGTTGCTTGAAGATGAATTCGTTTAACGACGGATCCACTTCGTCCCGGACGGTTCCGAAGAGCTCATCATAGATATCCTTATCGGTGATGATTCCGCTGGTTCCTCCGTATTCGTTAACCACCACCACGATCGGGGTATGATTCTTGATCATCTGCTGAAGAACGGTGGTGATTGGCGTAGTCTCGGCAGTCGTTGTGACGTCCCGCAGTAGTTTAGTAACTTTAACCTTGGGGTTGACCTGCTGTTGTCGAACCATGTCGTAATTATAAATATAGCCCAGAATCTTATCTTTATTATTATTCTTAACGACCGGTAACCGGCTGAACTTCTTGTTTAAATAAACGTGGATCGCGTCCTTAACCGTGTCGTTATCGTTGATCACTACTAATTGGGTTCGATCCACCATGATGTCTTTCGCAATTTTGTCGTTAAATTTAAAAGCTCGGGCCATGTAGGTGTAATCGTTCCGGTCCAGCTGGCCAGATTTAACCGCGTTTCTGGAAACGTCCAGGATTTCACCTTGGGACATTGATTCATCGGTTTGGTCAGCCATGTGGATCCCAAAAATTTTGACCGTTTGTTCGGCTGAAATGTTAATCATCCAGACTAACGGGAAGAATAATTTGTGGAAGTAGTGCAGTGGTGTGCAAATTACACCCAGCATGAACCGCGATTTAGCAGTACTCAGATTCTTCGGCGTCACTTCGGTTAATACCACTTCTAAATAGGTTAGAAACGCTAAACCGACGATTGCGGTAATGGTGTGCGAAGTGGCGTTGTTGGCCGGAGTAAAGCCCAGAATTAACTGGATCGGTCGGTCAACTAACGGTTCGCCTAGCCAGCCCATTAGAATGCCGCCTAACGAAACTCCCACTTGAGTGGTTGACAGATAATCGTTTAAATGAGTCACCATATAGAGTTCCCGTCGCAATTTTACGGGAACTTTTTTGTGATTGCCCTTGTCTTTCTGAGCGGATTCCTGAAGTTCACTTTCGCGAGTTTGAACTAACGCAAATTCACAAGCAACAAAGAATCCCGCCATGAAGAAGGATAGGATGGTGACGATAATTTCCCAAAAAAGCAATCTAAATCCTCCTTATTTTTAGCCATTGATGTATCTATCACAATTATAGCGCTAAAGTTAAGCGCTTGGAACCAAGATTATTTGATAATCAGCTTGGCATAAAGTACTGAGCCCGCCCGGAGTTGTTTGATAGCAGTAGTTAACCATGCTAAACTTAATTAGTAATACTTTGATTAAACAGGAGGGATTTTCATGGCTGAAAAAGACGCTAGTCAAGATTCTGATCAAACTCAAGATTCAGATCAAAGCCAGAAAAAAGACGATCGTTCACAAGATGAAATTCGTGAAGCCCAAATTAAATATTCCGATGATGATTTGAAAAAAGGAATCCAAATCATCAAGGACCGGGGCTACATCACCAAGAAAGATTTCAAGAAGATGGATGATGACGTCTGGGCCCACGGTTTTGAACGGAAAATGGACGCAATGATCCAAGAAGACGACAGCTACAATCCGTACTTATATGTTGAACGGTTTGATTTCCGAGGCGGCAACATTGATTCCATTATCTTTGACATGGACAAAGTTCCGTCACGGGATGCCGCTTTAAAGACCTTAGCTAAAGTTACTAACCAAAAGATCATTCGTTAGTTTAAAAATTAAATCAAAAAATTAACACGCTGGAATCACGATTCTAGCGCGCTTTTTATTCTAAAATTTAGCACTAATTAAAATTAGTGCTAAAAAAGGCTTGCATCTGATGCAAAAGGGTATAAACTAATAATTGCAATGTAAATGAAGCACTGAATTGGGTGCTGATCATAATTAATAATTAGCAATTTTAGTGAATTGCTTTTAATTTTAGAAAATGATTAGCACTCAAAAATAAAAGTGCTAAAAAATTTGCATTCGGTTAAAAGTTGTTTATAATAATAAATGGAAAGTGAGGTTGGAGCGATTAAATAATGATTCACTCCGCTCATGCTTTTCTTTTGGAAGTCATTTAGCACTCTAAAAGATAAGTGCTAAAAATTTGACTTCGGGTTAATTTTGTTTATGATGTTGAGTTGAAAAGAACTTAGGTATCGATTAATCAGTTTGACGTTTAAGATTTGAAAGGAGTTTTCATTATGGCAAATGAATTAAGTAACGTTTTTGATGACGACGATCCAATGGATGACTTCTTCGGTAACTTTGGCCGGAGCTTATTCGATTCAGTCGCTAGTCACAACCAGATGAAAACCGATGTAATCGAACACAAGAATGATTACCAAGTGAATGCTGAATTACCTGGCTTCAAGAAAAATGATATTCACATGGATTACCGCAATAACACTTTGCGGATTCACGCCACCCACAAATTAAACAAAGAAACCAAGAATCAGAAGGGCCGGGTTCTTCGTCGTGAACGTTCCGACAGCGACGTTTCCCGGGCTTTCTACTTACCAAACGTTGACTTAAGCAAAGTCAGCGCGGCTTATGATGGCGGAATTTTGAAAGTAACGTTACCGAAAGTTACTAAAGATAACGATAGCCACCAGATCAACATTAAGTAAGGACTAGATTTTAATCAAAAAATGAAGGCTGGCGTTTGACCAGTCTTCTTTTACGGAGTTCATTTAGCACTCTAATCTATAAGTGCTAAAGAGCATTGCTCGAATTGAATTGATAAATCGAATGATTAAGGAGCGATTACAATGAGTGAAGAATTAAGTAACGTTTTTGATGATAACCCAATGGATGATTTCTTTGGCAACTTCGGCCGTGGTTTGTTTAATTCCATGGCGGAAGCTAACCCGATGAAAACCGACGTGGTTGAAAATAAAGATAACTACCAGGTAACGGCTGAATTGCCAGGCTTTAAGAAGAACGCCATTCACATGGATTACCGTAACAATACCCTGCGGATCAACGCTAGTCATAATCTAAAGAAAACTGATAAGAACGAAAAAGGCCGCGTTCTCCGTCATGAACGTTCCATGAGCAACGTTTCCCGGAGTTTCTACTTACCGAACGTCGACTTTAAGAAGATTACCGCTAGCTATGACGGCGGTCTATTAAAAGTTAGTTTGCCGAAAGCGGCACCGAAGAACCAGGGTCATCAAATTAAAATCGACTAATTTTTAAAAGATTAAATTATTTTAAAGCCTTTAACCATTATAATGGTGGTTAAAGGCTTTTTTATTATTGACCTTAAAGTTAAAGTTCGTTATACTTTCGACATAAATCCAAAAACGAAAGGAATTTGAAAAGTTGAATGCCGCTAACACTTTATTCGTAATTATTTCGGCCATTCTAGTGCTGTTTATGACGCCTGGATTGGCCTTTTTTTATGGAGGTTTAGTCTCTAAAAAGAATGTGGTTAACACGGTCCTCTCGGTTTTTATCATGACCGGAATCGCAATTCTGCTTTGGATTACCGTTGGTTATAGTCTATCGTTCAGCGGTAACGTAGCCGGAATCGTCGGTAACTTTCACCAAATTTTGATGCACGCTACTAATTTAAAGGCTGTGATGCCTAAATCCCGTATCCCAGTTGGTGCATACTCGATGTTTGAGATGATGTTTGCCGCCATCACTCCTGCACTGTTTATCGGGGCGATTGTGGGCCGAATGCGCTTTCGGTTTTTGCTGGCCTTTTTAATTTTATGGTCCTTACTGGTTTATTACCCAATGGTTCACATGGTTTGGAGTCCCAACGGCTTTTTAGCTAAATTCGGGGTCCTGGATTTTGCCGGGGGAACCGTGGTTCACATTAACGCCGGGATTACGGCATTGGTGTTAGCAGTCTGCCTCGGACGTCGACTGGATTACCGGAAAAGACTAGTGCATTACAATTTGATCTGGGTCGTCTTGGGTGCCACGATCCTCTGGATTGGTTGGTACGGTTTTAACGCTGGTTCAGCGCTGGCCGTCAACGACATTGCAATGCAGGCGGCGTTAACCACTACCGTTTCAACGGCCACTTCAATGGTGACCTGGATGATTTTGGATAAAATTTTCAAGAACAAGCCAACGCTTGCCGGGGTTAGTACCGGGACCCTCTGCGGTTTAGTCGGGATCACTCCGGCGGCTGGCTTCGTAACCATCGGCGGTTCGTTTTGGATTGGTTTAATCGCCACGTTATGCAGCTATTATTTCGTGAATGATTTGAAAAATAAAATTAAGTTGGACGACACTCTTGACGCGTTCGGTTGTCACGGAGTCAGCGGGATCGTCGGCAGTATCCTAACCGGTGTCTTCGCGACCGGGACCGTAAATCATCTAATTAAAAATAACGGCTTGCTGTACGGTGGCGGCCTGAAACAATTCGGCTTGCAGGTCGGCGCCACCGTTTTCACGATTTTGTTCGTGACGATTGTTGACGTAATAATTGTTAAGATCCTGGAACTCTTTATCCCGATTCGGGTTTCGAAATACGTTGAACAGATCGGGATGGATCCACTCGAAAACGGTGAAGAAGCGGACTATTTAGTTGATACGGTCGACCCGAATTTCATTAAAGTGGCGCATTGGCGTGAACAGCGTAAGCGTAAACGCCGTTAAATTATGGATCCATCTTGAAAAGGACCATTAGCTTGCCTTATACTTAGTTTAAGTTCAAGGAAGCGATGGCGTTGATGCAAGTCATGAAAATTAATATTCGCGCAATTAATAATTATTTATTAATGTTTTTATTAGTCGTAACGAAAGTTAATTTTAATGGTTTGTGTGAACGTTAATTTTTAATTTTAAATTAAAATTAAATCCACACGGATCATTCAACTGTGTGGATTTTTTAATACAAAAAATTAAGTCCTCACGGTTGAAATAAATCGTGGGGACTTTTTTGAAGGAGATGATTGCTGGATTAATTTTAACTGGTTTTAATTTTTCGCTTGAATTTTGAAAACGGAAGGGATCAATAATGGCTAAGCTACACCATAAATTAAAAAACATTACTGATTATATAAACGCTGACTTACGGTTAGCTCATTCGCAGACTAATGATCAAAACCGAGCTGTCGATTTAGCAACGGCGACGATCGGGGTTGCTTTAAATGATATGGATAAAGCCGTCAA
>CAKQCC010000038.1 GCA_934216625.1 uncultured Lactobacillaceae bacterium | reverse complement strand
CTTTACTGTTGGTTCGGTTAACTTCTGAAACCCTGCCAATCAAACCGGTGTTAACTAAAACCGGCATGTTCTTTTTGATTCCAGAATTTTCACCCTTACTAATAATCAGTTGATTTTGCCAAGCTGACGGAGTCCTCGTCATTACCGAAGCGTTGATCGTTTTATAATCAGTTAAACTCTTGCCTAATTTTAATTGCTTCTTTAATTTATAGTTCTCGGTCTGCAAAGTTCGATTACGAACTTGAGTTGAAGCAATCTTTTCAACCTGACCCTTCAACTTTTGGTTCTCGTGATAAGTATTTAAAAGACTGCCGACCGAATCAATCCCGTGATGAATCCCGTTCGTCGGGATCGTTACCACCCGATCGGTAAAACCTAAAACGTCATTTCCAAACTGTTGAATTAACGGCGGGGTCGATCGACGATTTCGGGCTTCGACCGATAACGTAATTAAACCAAGGCTAATGATCAAACACACAATGACGATTACTAATTTCTGGTTAGAGAAAAATTTCCTCATGATAATCCTCCGTCATTGACAAAAAGTGCAGAAAACCGATCCAATTTTTTGTTTACTTGCGCTTTCTAATCACACCAATACTCTTCAATGATTTTCCGGTGCCGATGGCAACGCAATCCAATGGGTGTTTAGCAATCGTTACCGGAACTTTAGTTGCCGCGGAAATCACGTCAGCAATGTTTTTTAGTAAAGCACCGCCACCGGTCAAAACGATTCCGTGGTCAATCACATCGGCGGAAATTTCGGGTGAAGTTTCTTCCAAAGTTTCTTTAACACTGCTAATAATTCCAGCAATCGGCGCGTGCATCGCCTGAGAAATCGAAACTGCGGATACTTTGGTGGTCTTAGGCAGACCCGTTAGCAAATAACGGCCCCGAATTGTCATATCATCAATATCACGCGCGGCCTTAACCGAAGCCGAACCGATGTTCCACTTAATTTTTTCAGCAGTTCGTTCACCAACCAGCAGATTATAATGTTGGCGAATATAGGTCACGATTGAATCGTTTAACTTGTCACCAGCAATTCGAACCGAGCGGCTTGAAACGATTCCACCCAATGAAATCGTGGCAACGTCGGTCGTGCCACCACCGATGTCGACCACCATGCTGCCGGTGGGGTCCATTACCGGCAATCCAGCACCGATTGCAGCTGCGAACGGTTCTTCGATTACGTAAGCACCTTTAGCACCGGCGACTTTAGTGGCGTCAATCACGGCCCGCTTTTCAACCGTAGTAACGCTGCTCGGCACGCAGACCATTACGTAAGGTCGACCGGCTGAATGGCCAAGTGCTTTTCCCATATAATACTTCAGCATAGCAACCGTCGTGTCGTAGTCGGCAATTACCCCGTCTTTCATAGGTCGAATCGCGGTAATACTGGCGGGAGTCCGCCCGATCATGTCACGAGCTTCGTTACCAACCGCGACTACTTCACCGCTTCTGGTGTTTTTAGCCACTACCGAAGGCTCACGCAAAACGATTCCTTTGCCTTCAACATAAACAATGGTGTTGGCAGTTCCTAAATCAATTCCGATATTTCTTGTTCCTAATCCAAACAAGAGCTTTCATCCCTTCGTTTAATTTATTCTGGTTTCAGTCAATTTATTTTCACGATTTAGATTTAATGGTTTAATTATAAACCATTCACCAAAAAATTATTAGTAAATCTAATTAATCTCAACTTCGGTGCTTAACAAACAACGGTCGAACCTGAGAAATGAAATACAGTGATCCAGTTATTAATAATACATCATTTGACGACATCATGGAAACCGTTTTCATGATCGCCAAACGCCAGTCATCAAAATAATGGACCGAATTTTTGGCGCCAGTCCGGCGAGCGAGTGGTTTTAAATTAGCAGCACCCCGCTTGCCCGGGCCACGAAATTCAGTCAATACTAAATGAACATTACTAATCTGGTCAAAGATTCGAATCATTTTTCGATATTGCTTATCAGCAAAAATTGCTAAGATCACGTAAACTGAAGTGTGGGCAAAGCGGTGAACCAGAACCGGTCGAATTGCTTGAACTGCCGAAACGTTATGAGCCCCGTCAATCAGCACCAGTGGCGAATCATTCAACCGTTCGAATCGACCCGGCCACCTAGTTGACGCGAGTCCCCTTAAAATCAAACGGGGATTCGGGTGAACATGATTTAGCCGACAGAATCGATCAAACGTTTCAACCGCGACCGCCGCGTTATCAACTTGATAAGCACCAATTAAATTAATCCGGGCGTGCTTTAAAACCAAGTCACCAGTTCGAAAATCAAAAATTTCGTTCCATCCCGTCGGCCGTCGACGAGTAACCGTAAAGTCACGGCCCAAAATCGACAGCTGACTGTCCTTTGACCTAGCGACCCGTTTAATTACGTTCAGGGGAGCTTGTGGAATCCGACCCGCAACCGAAGGAACGTTGGGTTTAATAATTCCGGCCTTTTGGTAAGCAATCTTCGGTAAAGTGTTACCCAAGAGTCGCATGTGATCCCAGCCGACCGTCGTAATGGCCGAAACCTCCGGGATCAAAACGTTAGTCGAATCGAGTAGGCCGCCGATTCCAACTTCAACCACCACGACGTCAGCATGTCCTTCGGCAAAGTACAAAAACATCATGGCGGTAATCAATTCAAATTCGGTGGGGCCGCCTTCTGACAACTGACGATCCAACTCCTCGGCGACCGGTTTAACCTGGTTAGCAAGCCTGAGAATTGTATTGTCACTGACCGGTTGGCCATCAACACTAATTCGTTCGTTAAATTTCACCAAATAAGGCGACGTAAACGTTCCAACCGTGTAACCAGCTTGTTGTAATAAGTTACGAACAAACGTTACAACCGAACCTTTGCCGTTAGTTCCGGTTACGTGAATCATTTTGATCCGTTTTTGAGGATTACCCAATTTCCGCATCAGTAATTGCATTCGGGCTAACGTCGGGCTTTTTTTAAACCGGTGTCGGCTCGCGATAAAATTAAGGGCTTCACGATAAGTCTTCATTAATTTTGACCCTTAATTGTTGACAATCGTTGCTGAGCAGCCTTCAATTTAGCCGAATTTTCACTCAACTTCGTTTTTTCGGAATTAACTAACTTCTGGGGTGCGTTCTTGACAAAGCCTTGGTTAGCCAGCATCTTTTGGGAACGTTTAACTTCGTGAGTGAACTTATGAATCTGCTTCTGGGTTCTCGCAACTTCATCTTTCATGTTCACCAACTGGTTAAGCGGAATGCTAATCTGGGCGTTCGTCATCACACTCGTCATCGCCAGTTTCGGCACCTGAACGTCACTGCCGATCTTCAAATGATTCGGGTGGCAGAAGCGCTGGATATAATCCTGGTTGTTTTCAAAGATCTGTTTCAGTTGAGAATCATCAGTCTTAACCAGAATATTAACGCTGCTTGACATCTTAGCGTTAACTTCAGACCGAATGTTACGAACGGTCTTAATCAATTCAATCAAGTAACTCATCGCTTTTTCAGCTTGGGGATCGTTAAATTCCGGATGATCAACCGGATACTTAGCGACCGCTAATTCCGTTCCGACGTGCGGCATTGCTTGCCAAATCTTGTCGGTTACGAACGGCATTACCGGTTGCAGTAAGCGCAACGTCTGGTCCAGAACGTAGGCCAAAACGTTTTGGGTATTCTTCTTGGCCTGGGAATCGTTTCCGGTTAAAACGGCCTTGCTCATTTCAATGTACCAATCACAGAAATCATCCCAGATGAAATCGTACATGGCTCGTCCGGCTTCACCGAAGTTAAATTTATTGTACTGATCAATAACGTGATTCACGATTCCGTTCAGCTTACTTAGAATCCAGCGATCAGCCAAGTTCATCTGACTGCGGTCCGGCAAAACCGGTTTTTGCATGTCGCCTAAGTTCATAATGACGTAACGGCTGGCGTTCCAAATTTTATTGATGAAATTCCAAGCGGCGTCCATTTTTTTGTAGCTGAAACGAACGTCCTGGCCTTCAGTCGTGCCGTTCGATAGGAACCAGCGTAACGCATCGGCGCCGTATTTTTTAATTACGTCCATCGGGTCAATCCCGTTACCAAGCGACTTACTCATCTTGACACCGTGAGCATCCCGAATTAAGCCGTGAAGTAAAACGTGTTTAAACGGTCGTTTTCCGGTAAAATGCAAACTCTGGAAAATCATCCGAGAAACCCAGAAGAAAATAATGTCGTAGCCGGTAACCAGCGTACTGGTTGGGAAATAGCGCTTATAATCATGAGTCTGATCAGGCCAGCCCATCGTTACGAATGGCCACAGAGCACTTGAGAACCAGGTATCCAAAACGTCCGGGTCCTGCCGCCAGTTTTCAGCGTCCTTTGGTGCATGGAGGCCCACGTAAGTCTTTCCGGTCTTCTTGTTATACCAAGCTGGAATCCGGTGACCCCACCAGAGCTGACGGGAAATGACCCAGTCATGAACGTTATTCATCCATTGCATGAACGTGTGTTCGAACCGCTTCGGGACGAAATCAACCCGATTACTAGTCTTCTGGTTCGCCATTGCTTTTTCAGCTAACGGCTTCATCTTAACGAACCACTGGGTCGACAATCGGGCTTCAATCTGAACTCCGGTTCGGGAAGAATGCCCAACGGCGTGGACGATCGGCTTAATTTTAATAATCTTGTTCTCGTGCTTTAAGTCGTTGACCATCGCTTTACGGGCTTTAAAACGATCCAAGCCTTCGTATTTACCGGCGTTCGCGTTCATGGTGGCGTCTTCATTCATCGTGTTAATTTGGGCCAAATGGTGACGCTTACCAACCTGAAAATCATTTGGATCATGAGCTGGAGTAATTTTCACCATGCCGGTCCCGAACTTTGGATCCGCGTGTCGATCCGCCACGATCGGAATTTGACGGCCAACTAACGGAACCACGACCTGCTTGCCAACGATGGACTGGTAACGCCGGTCGTGCGGATTAACCGCAACCGCTGTATCACCAAACATGGTTTCGGGTCGGGTCGTGGCGATTTCAATGTAATGATGTCCGTGAAAAGTCGTGTCGTCAGCAAACGGGTATTTAACGTGATAAAAAGCACCTTTATCATTGTGATAAGTGACTTCAATATCTGACAATGCGGTCCGAGCTAACGGGTCCCAGTTAATGATGTACTTGCCGCGGTAAATTAAGCCTTCTTTATATAATTGAACGAAGACTTTTCGAACGGCCTTTTTAAAGCCGGCATCCAGCGTAAACCGTTCGTGGCTATAATCCAACGACAAGCCTAATTTAGACCATTGTTCCTTAATGGTCTTGGCGTACTCGTCCTTCCAGCGCCAAATTAACTGAATTTCTTTTTTCCGGCCTAAATCATAACGTGAAATTCCCTTTTTGCGGAGCTGGGCTTCAACTTTCGCCTGGGTTGCGATTCCGGCGTGATCCATCCCGGGAACCCACAAGGTATCATAACCCTGCATTCGTTTCTGACGAATCAGCATGTCCTGCAGCGTCGTATCCCATGCGTGACCCAAATGTAATTTACCAGTGACGTTGGGCGGTGGTAAAACAATTGAGTACGGATGGGCTTTCTCGTTACCGTTCGGCTTAAAAAGCCCTTCTTTTAACCATTTTTGATACATCCCAGCTTCAACTTGACCGGGATCAAATTTAGTCGACATTTTAACTTGTTTCGACATAATCTCACCTCATTATTAAAACTAAAAAAGCACTTCATCCTAACAATAGGACGAAGTGCTCGCGGTACCACCTATTTTAGATTATCACATCAATAATCTCACTTAATTCGTTTAACGACCGTTGACCGAATCAGCCTACTATCGTTTCAGCTAATCAACTCCCGGGCTACTTTCGTTTAAACCAATTAGAAACTCTCACGACCGTTTCCTCTTTGAAAATTGAATTCAAATTACTGACCCGTTCAGTGTCTTTAATTTAATCATAACTAAATTAACCAGGATCGTCAACCAAATTAGAGCAACTCCGAAAAGACGTGGTGATCAGAATCTAAGAACTCATCACCCGGATGGATTTCGGTTACCTTCATTTTAGCTAACGAAGCTTTCGTTAACCCTTTGACGTCGATTAATTTCTCGTATTCCCGTGACTTTTGTAAATTGGGTTTGGTCTTCGGGGACGGTGGCGTAAAAATCGTGCAACAATCTTCGTAAGGTAAAATCGAAAGCTTGTACGTCCCAATCTTTCTAGCGATTGCGATAATTTGGGTCTTATCCATCGAAAGCAGCGGCCGCAACACCGGCAAATTAGTGACGTCGTTGATTGCTACCATACTTTCTAGCGTTTGGGAAGCAACCTGGCCTAATGATTCACCGTTAAAGATTCCACTTTCGTGACGTTTTAAGGTTACAGCAGCCGCCAGACGATACATCATCCGACGTTGAATCGTCATCAAATAACCTTCTGGGACCTTCTCCTTAATTTCTTCCTGGATTTTAGTAAACGGCACCTGAATAAAATCAATGTGTCCACAATAACGCGCTAACTTAGCGGTTAACTCCTTCGCCTTGTTCAAAGCCTGGCGACTAGTGTACGGTGGGCTATAAAAATGAACCATGTCAACCCGAACACCGCGCTTCATCGCTAAATACGTGGCGACTGGCGAATCAATCCCGCCAGAAAGCATTAACGTCGCGCGACCACCGGTACCGACTGGCAAACCTCCGGCACCCGGGATTTTCTTGGTCATTAGGAAAATCCCGTTCATCCGAACTTCGACCCGAACCGTAATGTCGGGATTTTTCATTTTGGCTTTGATTTTAGGAAAATGGGCAATTACGCAGCTTCCTAAAGCGTCATCAACCCCGTAAGTATCCAGCGGGAAATGCTTATCCTGCCGGCGAGTGTCAATTTTAAAAGTGCAACCGGGACGATAAAGTTCTTTCACCATCCGCAACGCTACTTTCTTAGCATCCGACATTCGTTTCGGGACCCGGACTACCGGCGAGAAATTTTCAATCCCGAACACCCCGCTTAAGCGGTGCATCACTTTTTGGGAATCTTCACCATGCAATTGAACATGAAGCCGATCCCACTGAGCTCTGACCCGAACTTTCGGGAAATCATGCAAAACGTGTTCAACGTTGCGACCCAATTGCCGAATAAAATCTTTACGGTTTTTATGTTTAGTGGACAGTTCGCCATACCGAACCATGATTTCAGTAGCTTGCATCGTTAATCCTTTCCGTTAATTTAACTTGCTAAATTGCTGATACAATCGATCAAAGACCTGGTTAAACCGGTTGGCTTCCGCAACGGTGTTTTGATTACTCAAAGAGATTCGAATCGCCCCGTTAGCGATTTGGGTTGGAACGTGCATTGAACTCAAAGTGTGTGAAATTGCTTTATCTTTGGACGAGCACGCGCTTGTGGTCGAAATATAAATCCCGTACTTTTCAAAAGCGTGAACAACCGTTTCGCCGCGGACCCCATCAATTGCGAACGACAAGATGTGTGGCGCAAAAGTATC
>CAKQCC010000037.1 GCA_934216625.1 uncultured Lactobacillaceae bacterium | reverse complement strand
GAGCATAATAATGATTAGTCTTAGCGTTAATTCCGTTTAGTACGAAAAAGTCGGATTGACCAGCATGAACCGGTTGAGTAACCGACCGCAAGTGAGCCAAATCAGTTGCGTGAACTCCGAGCATTTTGGTTTCCTTTCTTTTTCAAATCTCGTTTTCGACGATTTCTTAACTGTTGAGCAACCACTAGCGAAGTCATCGGGATCGTAATGATTACCCCGATCAGTGAAAAAATGATGATGATAAACTCAGCCGCAAAGACCTTGTCGTTAGTGACCATTCCGAACGAATAATGAAGGCCGCGGAACCAGACGAAAAGCGCCAGTGACCCGCCAAACAGGCCAAAGAAAAGCGTGTTCAGGGTCGTTCCGATAATTTGTTTACCAACGATAATTCCTTCCGTAAATAAACGCCGGGACCGAATCCGGGGATCCTGATGAACGATTTCACTTAATCCGGAAGCAATCGCGATCGTGGCCTCGGCGATTGCTCCCAGAGTACTTAAGATCGCGGTGGCGACCGCAACCTTCAGGAACGGAATTCCGATCAGAGTGGACATTCCTTCCAGATCATCACTGTCTTCCAAACCAAAGCCGTGAACCTGTGCCCAGAATTCAAAGGGCACGATCAGCAAAATTAAGACCAAGAGTACGAAGAGTGAAGCAACGAACGCAATTTTGCTGGTGGAATCACCGGAGCCACTGAGAAAAATGGTGATCGATAAAACAATCACGCTCGTGATCACCGTGACCCAGATCGGCGGCAGGTGGAACGCGATCAAAACGATCGCGAAAAACAGGAAGCCGAAATTAAAAATTAGGCTTAAAAACGAACGAAGGCCCTGTTTACCGCCCACGATTATCATTAAGGCCAGTAAGACTAAACCGAGGGCACTAATTACGCTCATGGTGAACCCTCCCTTTAATCAGAAGACTAGCAAGTGCACTGGCGAGCAAAACCGCCAGGACGATCCCAATGGCGCTGATCAGGCTTTGAACAACCCCTAGCGACATGTTCATCGTAAAGGAGTAGCCCCAGCTATTGCCGTTTTTTAGGAACAAGAGCGTCAACGGTAAAGCACTCCCCATGAAAATGAAGAACAGGACGTTAATTAACGGTCCCATAATGGACTTACCAATCCGACGGCCCGAGCCAAAGATCTGACCACGGGAGATCCGCGGTTGCTCACGAACCAGCGCAAACAGCGACGAAGTGATGTCGGTCGACTCATCCATCACGGCCCCCAGCGAACCGATCAACGATTCAGCTAGAAACAGTGGTTGCGGTAACTGGGTCACGTACTGCATCGACTCGTAATGAATGCCGTGCTCGTGCGTTAATTTAAAGACTAGCAAGCTGATCAATAGCGCCGTGCCAGTCCCGATAATTGTGGAAGCAAAAGTAATCAGCATCTGTCGGCTTGGCCCCAGAATCAGAAACAAGGTCACGGCGGAAAAAATAACGGCTAGCCCGCCAAATAGCATCAAGACTTTCGTACCCGACGTTTTACCGTTAATCGTGACCGCCAGAACGAACAATACGGCGTTAATCACAATACTCAAAATTGCGGTCATCCCGCTCGACTGCAGCAAAACCAGCAACAAACTAATCGCCAAGTAAGTCAGCATCACAATCGGCACGTCTCGCTTATAGTTTTTGATCGTTGACCGGTGAAAATTGTGGTGAATCACCAGAAACGCTTCTTCACCAGCTCGATAGCAACGGTCCATCGCTTGGGAACGTGAATACTGATTCGTAAGCGTCAGTTTACGCCCCCGGTTCCGGCCGTTCATTATGATCCCTGATAATCGCTGAGTCGTTTGCTGATCATGATTATGGAATTCATCAACGGTCCGGTTTCGGTGAACGGTCCGGGCTTTTTCAACCTTAAAGATCGGCTGCTGATACAGTCGCTCATCGTGATTGACCCCGAACCAAATAACTCCGCCTAAAATCACTAAAGCGACGATCATCAGCCAGGGTATTTTTTTAATTAAATTATTCATTAAATTCATCTCGAACTAACGAGCCTATTGTACAACAACGGAACTTTGCAGCCAAAAGTAACTAGTTTTTTTGTTACAATATAAAACGTAAATTCTAAAGAAAGCGGTAATTAAATGGAAAATAATCAAATTAATTCTCAACTAATTAAAAACGATTTTTACTCGGCCGTTAACGGGAAATGGCTGAAGCAGGCCAAGATTCCGGCCGATCATTCGTCAACTGGCAGTTTTATTAACCTGATTGATAAAATCGACCGATTATTAATGCGTGATTCTAAGCAGTTAGCGGCTGGCAAAATCAAGCCGCAGAACCCCGAAATGAACGAGTACCGAAAATTCTACCAAATGGCGACTAATTTCAAGCAACGGGATTCAGACGGTAATAAGCCGTTGCTGCCGATCTTAAAAAAGATTGAACAGCTCTCGTCCTTTAATGACTTCAACCATCAGCTTACCGAACTAATGCTCAGCGGGATTCCGCTACCGTTCGGTTACGATATTGATGCCGACATGAAAAACGCTAAAATTAACACTCTGTTCGCTTCGGCTCCCGGACTATTTTTGCCAGACAAGACTTACTACCAAAAGGGCAACCAAGCCGCTAAAAAATTAATGCCGATCTTCGCTAAAATGACTCGGCAATTATTAATCCTGGCTGGCTATTCCGCCGCTGACGCCGAAGAAATTATGGCTCACGCCCAGAAATTCGATGCCATGATTGCTCCCCACGTCTTGAGTGCCGAAGAAGCGGCCGACATCCGCAGGATCTACAACCCGACCAGTTTTACCGATTTTGCCAACTCCAGTCAGTACATTAACTTTAAAACCCAGATCAAAGAATTACTGGGCCAGGTCCCGAAGCGGTTAATCGTCACCGAACCCGATTACTTCAAGTCAATTGACAAGATCGTCAACCCGAAGAACTTCAACTTAATGAAGGACTGGATGCTGGTTAACGTCGTCAACGGCGCCAGCGGTGCTTTATCAGAAGAGTTTCGACAAACCGGCAGTGTTTATTCAAGGGCCATTTCCGGTCAAAAGCAGGCCACTAATCAAACTAAATCCGCTTACTATCTAGCAAGCGGTACTTTTGACCAAGTGATCGGTGATTATTACGGTAAAAAATACTTCGGCCCGAAAGCTAAAGCAGACGTCGAAACCATGGTGCATAAAATGATCGGCGTTTACAAGAAGCGCCTTGCCAATAACCAGTGGTTAGGCCAGGCAACTCGGCAAAAAGCGATCCTGAAACTTAATCACCTGGGCATCATGGTCGGTTACCCTGACCACATCGATCCGCTCTACTCTAAATTCAAAGTGACCACCACTTCGGAAGGCGGCAACCTCTTAGCTAACCTAATTAAATTCAACCAGGTCGCAACCCGCGACGAATTTAAGCACTGGAACCGCCCCGTCAGAAGAAACCGCTGGGAAATGAGTGCTAACACGGTCAACGCTTACTACCACCCGTTCAAAAACATCATCGTCTTTCCGGCCGCAATCCTGCAGGCACCGTTTTACAGCCTCAAACAATCGGCCAGTGCTAACTACGGTGGCATCGGTGCGGTAATGGCCCACGAAATTTCCCATGCTTTCGATAACAACGGTTCGCGGTTCGATGAACACGGTAATTTAAACAACTGGTGGACCGCTGACGACCGTAAGCAATTCAAGCAGCGCGCGCAAAAGATGGTCAAAGAATTTGACGGGATTCCGTTCGCCGGGCAAAAAGTCAACGGTAAACTAACCGTTTCGGAAAACATTGCTGACGCCGGTGGATTAAGCTGTGCTTTGGAAGCCGCCAAATCGACTCAGCATCCCGACCTCGCCGCGTTCTTCATTAACTGGGCTCGGATCTGGCGTGAAAAATCAACCCTAGCTCACAAAAAACTATTACTGTCAATTGACGTCCACGCTCCGGGTGAATTGAGGGCCCAAGTTCAGGTCAAGAACCTTGACGATTTCTATAAGACCTTTAACGTTCAACCGGGTGACGGTATGTATTTGGCCCCGAAAGACCGGGTTAAGATTTGGTAATTAAACCAAGCTAACGTAAATAAAAAACGCCCCGAAAAATCGGGACGTTTTTATTTTATTCTTTTAAATTACTGATTAGCTTTTTCAGTGTTCTTAATCATCAAAGCCATGACCATCCCGATAATTTCAATTACGAAGAACGCAAAGAAAGTATCGTGAAAGCCAATGTGGAGCGAAGTCAAGCGTCCTAACGCATGATTAGCAGCGGCACCGTTGGTTAGAATCAAGGTTGCCACTACGACTCCGGTTGAACCCAGGATTTGCCGCATCGTGGTGATCAGTGCGGTCCCGTGTGAAACCAAATCCTTCGGTAATGAATCGGCACCCATGGTCACCGACGGCATCATCACGAAGGCGTTGCCACCTTCAATCACGGCCGCGACAATCATCATCAGGACTAAATTACCGTTAGAAACGAAAGTCAAAAAGCCCCAGCCAATTAGGATCATCAGCATCCCGATCAGCATGGTCTTCTTAAAACCAATTTTGCCAGTCAGCTTGCCAGTGTACGGGTTCAGCAAGCTCAGGAAAACCGCTCCCGGAACTAGCGCTAGTCCAGAAACTAGCTTGGACTCGCCCAGAACGTCTTGGTAATACAACGGGAAAATGATGGTGACAACGATCAACGCAATGTAAGAAAAGCAGGTCAACGCTACCGCCAAATCGTAATTAAACGTCTTCATGACTCGCAAATTCAGAAGCGGTTCTTTTAGCTTAAACTGACGAATTACGAACAAAACGATCATCGCTAAACCGACCACTAAAATCACGTAATCGACCGGTTTAATCCCGTGCTTGCCGAGTAAATTAATGAAGTACAAGATGCCGATCAAACCGATTGAGTAAATCACCGATAAAACGTCAAGGTGACTTTTCTTCTGCGGCATTACGTCTTTAATGAAGAATAACGACAGAACCAAAATTATGGTAATTACAACCAGGAAAAAGACGAACAAACCGCGCCATCCGGAAGTAAAATTTAAGACGATTCCGGAAATGATGGGGCCGCTCGCCAGTGCTGAACCCATTACTAATCCAGCTAGGCCCATGACGCCACCACGCTGTTTTTTGGGCGTGATGTACAGCAGAACGGACTGAAAAGACGGGAACAGAACCCCCATCGCCAGTGCTTCAAGAATCCGGCCGAACATCATAATTGGAAAATTCGGCGCAAAGAAGATAATCAGGGTTCCGACGTCAAAGGTTGCTAAAATCAGCAAGAACAGGTTTTTAAACTTCATGTTGTTCAAGAACCACGGGCTCGCCGGCATCATTACGCACATGATCAGCATTAATCCAGTCGTCAGCCATTGAACGGTCGTGGCCGGGACGTTAAACGATTTCATCAGGGTCGGATAAGCCGTTGATAGTGACGATTGACTGATTGACATCGTAAAACTACCGAACAGTAAAACCAGTACGAACGCCAACCGGTTATACACGTGCCCTTCTAAATCGTGAGCAACGTTACTTTTTTTCATCAAAACGCCTCCACTTATTTATAACTATTATTAATTGTATTCTAATTCTGGTCAGAATTAAACTAAATTAGAATTTTTATTCATTAAAAATGAATCGGTCAACGACCCGGTCAACCACTGAATTATGGTGCAGCAGACTGTGCTGGGCGTAACGACCAGTAATCCTGATTTCCTGATAATCACTGCAGCGGTTCCGAAGCAAGTACCGTAATGAACGAGCCGAAACGGTCGAAACGTATTGATCGGAATTTAGCCGCGGGTTAATGCAGCCGTAAACGTTAAGGACCCGAGCTTTTTTAGGAAAATGGCGGCTATCGCGAACTAATTGAGCATAACTTGGGTACCAACGGTTTGCTGGGCGTTCTAATTCCGGTTTGCCGGCTGGGCCCAGGTAATTCTGGTTAATTCGGTCGTTGATCCCAATTACCCCGTCGTAGGGGCCACCGATCGAAACGAACCGGTAGAGCTTAGGAACGTTGCTCCGGTTTCCAAATTGATCAGCAGTTTCCAAAACGGTCACCGCACCGGCCGAATGGGCCACCGCGTTATAACCAGAACAATGGTTACGTGCCTTTAAATGAAGCAGAATCTGGTGGGTCCACTTAACCTGATTTTTTACCGGTGCGACGTTGTCCAAGAAATTAACCTGAACCAGCGGATTATGCATTTGGTTATTTAGTGAACCCTGATACTTGATCTGGCCGTTACGCTCGACGTTAATCGTCATAACCTTTCGGCCGTCAGTTTTCGCGCCCACGTTAATCAAATGGTTAGTCGATTTAGCCGAGCCCTGTAAACCGTGAAAATAGAGCGTGGGGGTTGATTCCCGGTTAGCGATCTCACGAGCGGTTCCAAAATGATGATAAGTGGTTTCGTGCCCACCCCGCTTAATCTGGTGCGTGTTAAAGAACACCGCGACGCCGATTAAGATCAGACAGGCAATAATCAATTCAATTGTGTGCTGAAGCCATTTACTCAAGAACTAATTTTCCTTTCCAGAAAAATTTTTTAGCCAATTACAAGGATACCCGAATTTTAACTAAATTTCAGTAAATTTTGTGATTCTTTCTGATTTGTTAGCCAAACCAATTAGTAGTAAATTAGTAGGTGGAAGCGCGATTTTGACAATTTTAAAGGAGACTTAATTTTTGATTACTTTAAAATCACCCCGTGAAATTAAAATGATGTGGAAATCCGGTCAAATTTTGGCCGGCGTCCACCGGGGATTACACAAATTAATCAAGCCCGGAATCGACACCTGGGACATCGAAGAGTTTGCGAACCATTACATTCGTGAGCACGGCGCTTTCCCGTCCCAAATCGGTTTCGATGGCTATAAATACGCAACCTGCATTTCAATTAATAACGAAGTTGCCCACGGTATCCCACGCAAGGGCTTAAAACTCAAAGATGACGACGTTTGCAAGGTTGACATGTGTGTCAACTACAAGGGTTTCGAAAGTGATTCCTGCTGGTGCTACGGCGTCGGTAAATGCTCAAAGACCGTTGACAAACTAATGAAAGTCTGCCATGACGGTATGTACAAGGGCATTGAAAAAGCTCAGCCTGGTAACCGGCTCGGTGACGTTGGCCATGCTTGCCAGCACTACATTGAAGACGTTAACCACATGGGTGACGTGAAAGAATTAATCGGTCACGGTATTCAACCGTCCATTCACGAAAAGCCGGACGTTCCGGCTTACGGAACTCCGGGACAGGGTCTGTTAATCCGGCCTGGAATGACCTTCACCGTTGAACCGATGGTAATCCTCGGTGGTACTTGGCACATCAAAGAACACTATGTCAAGAAAGATGACTGGACTTACTACATGTCAGCTGACGGTACTAAGTCAGCCCAATATGAAGCTACTTTAGCCATCACCAAGAACGGCCCATGGTTATTAACTTCTCAAGATCACAAGTATGATCGAAAGTTCATGCCGACGTGGGTCAAAGACGCTGACTAATTATAAAGTAAAGTCAAAAATAAAGGGACTTGATTTAAATCAAGTCCTTTTTTATTGTAAAATTATCAATCGATTAACGCGGTTGATTAACCGGATGCAGCGGCCGTTTACCGCTCAAGACTCGAGCAACTTCATCCAGCGCAGTTTTCGCCATTCGGCTTTCCGATTCAACCGTTGCGCCGGCGCAATGCGGAGTCAAAAAG
>CAKQCC010000036.1 GCA_934216625.1 uncultured Lactobacillaceae bacterium | reverse complement strand
CTTTTTAATTTTGAAATAACGATAATAAGCGTGATGATATTTTTGAAGAACCGACTGGATTTGGTTTCGGTCAAAATCATCCAATAACGTTAAATGATTGTTTGAATCCAAAAGAACTTGGTGGGCATCCTGTTTTTGAATTTCAACTAAATTAGTACCAACCTGCTTCAAAATCGCGGTATTTACTAACATTCCGTTGATTCGGCATAGATTTCTACCACTAACGTAAATAATCCGCTGAATAATCACGTTACCGTCTGAATGATTAATCCCTAGTCGATCCAAAAGCTGGTACACTTTCGATTGATCCGGAAAGGTGAACAGGCCCTGCAAAATTAATTTTTTACTGCCGGTTCTAACGTAGCGCTTAGAGCCACGACCGCCAGCCAATAAACTCAACGCATCAATAATAATTGATTTTCCGGCACCGGTCTCACCAGTCAAGACCGTCATTCCGGAAGCGAATTCAACCCGAAGATGATCAATAATCGCTAGATTGCGAACGTCCAACTCCCGAATCAATTCAATCATCCCTTGCGTTTAATCTTAAAACTACGCCTGGCCTTGGTCAAAACGTCCTGAATCGAAAGCTGGGGAGCGACTTGCGGATTAGCTACTGATTTAAGGTGAATCAGAAATTCAACGTTTCCTTTGCCACCTTCAATCGGTGAAAAATCAAGCCCCAGAACCGCAAAGCCAGAACGAAGTGCGTAACCAATCACGCGCCGAATTACCTGAGCGTGAACCGCGTGACTTTTAACGATTCCGTGTTTGCCAACCTGATTTCTCTCGGCCTCAAATTGGGGTTTAATCAGTGCCACCACTTCGCCACCGGGCTTTAGGATCGGTTTAAGGGGCGGTAAAATTAGGCGAAGCGAAATAAAGGAAACGTCAATCGACGCAAACTCCGGTTGGCCATGTTTAAAATCATCCGGTTTGCTATAACGAAAGTTAGTGTGCTCCATTACAATCACCCGGGGATCCTTACGTAATTTCCACACTAATTGATTAGTGCCGACGTCCAGAGCATAACTTCGCTTTGCGCCATGCTGAAGCATCACATCGGTAAAGCCACCGGTTGACGAACCAACGTCAAGAACCGTTAACCCCGCAACCGAAATTTTAAAAACGTTCAAAGCTTTAGCCAGTTTCAAACCGCCGCGACTAACGTAAGGCATTCGTTTCCCCTTAAAATGCAAATGAGTATCGGGTGCAATTTTGGTCCCTGGTTTATCAATTCGCTGTTCGTTTTTACCCAAAATTTCACCGGCCATCACGGCTCGTTTAGCTCGTTCGCGACTACTAAAAAGGCCCTGCTTAACTAGTAAGACATCAACCCGTTGCTTCTTCATTTTGAAGGCCTCGCAACTTTAAAATACGAAAAGAATGCTAATAATAAATTAACGTTAATTTTTGAGCGTTGTCCTAACGAGCGCAGGTTGCGTTTGCCAGCCGCCAACACCTTCGCTAACTGACGATAAGCTCCAGATAAGCCCAGCAAATTCGGGTATGTATTCTTAGCAGCATCCTGATGAACTGGTTTACCAAGTTGTTCTTCGGTGCCGACCACATCCAAAATGTCATCATAAATTTGAAAAGCTAAACCAAAGTGATCCGCAAATTGCAGCATCGGTTTAACTACTCCATGAGGAGCGTGACCAATGATTAATCCCGCTTCAACGGCATAATGAATCAAAGCTCCCGTTTTGTGACGATGTAAGACTTTCAGGCGCGACAGCGGTAACTGAGTCCGTTCAAATTCAATATCACTAGCCTGACCCGAAACCATTCCGCTAGGCCCAGCTGCTTTAGATAAAGCGTGAACCAATTTTACCTGAACCGAATCGGGAAGTGAATTATCCACTAACCACTGGAAAGCAAGCGTCAATAAGCCATCACCAGCTAAGGTCGCCATTCCGGCACCAAAAATTGCGTGATTGGTTGGTTTGCTCCTCCGCAGGCCATCGTCGTCCATTGCCGGTAAATCATCATGAATTAGCGAATAGGTATGCAAAAGTTCTAGAGCACAGGTTGCCTTCATCACATTAATCGTGATCGGCTGGTGTAGCGTCGTCAACGTCGCTAACGTTAAAAGCGGTCTTAAACGCTTGCCACCCGCCAAAACCGAAAAATTCATGGCCCGGTTTAACGTTGATTGATCAACATCCTGGGGCAAGTACTGCCGCAAGAATTGATTGATCCGGGGCCTAAACCTACGTTCAAATTTAACTAAAACTGGATCCTTTGCCAAACTACTTTGCTTCCTTATTACCGTCAACTTGATTATTAACGTCATGGCCATTTTGATCCCGATCGTAAGGAACTTCCTGACCATTTTGTTTAACCATTTTAGCTAAGGTGGTTTCAGCGCTGCTTAATTTATTTTGCAGCTGCTGACTAAGCTTAACGCCCTTCTTGAATTGATTAAGGGCTTGGTCAAGCGGAACGTCACCGTTTTCCAAGCTAGTAACAATGGTGTCCAATTTTTTTAAATTGGTTTCAAAACTGACTTTCTTTTTAGTTGGCATTATAATTGCTTCCTTTGATTAGGTTTAACGTCATTTACAACGGCACGGGCTTTGCCATCGTGAAAGACTAAATTAATTAATTGACCGGGTTTTAATTTTCGAGCATCTTTAATCACCTGATGATGACTGGTTACGAAGCTGTACCCCCGGCTCATCGTTTGGAGGGGACTTAGATGATTCAGATCACCAACCAGCTTTTGCATCGTCAACCGTTTCCGATTAACTAACGATTGAGTAGCCGAACCCAGCCGGTGTCGCAAGAAACGAACCCGCTGTAATAAACTAGCCACCCGCTGAAGAGGGGCATGATAATTAAGTCGGTAGATTTCCCGCTGTAACCGTTGCTGACGATCGTTAAAATACTTTTGAATCCGGTTCTGGAGTCGATCGTTTAGCTGATCAACTTCCTGATCATAAGTCTCGTAAAGTCGCTGGGGATTTTTAAAAACGTAAGACTCACGAAGTTTCGTCAACCGTTGCCGCAGTAAAGTTAATTGATCCCGAAAGGCGGTAAAAAGTCGTTCTCGATAATCAACGATGTTGTTAATCTCATCCGATAAAACCGGGGTTGCCAATTCAGCAGCTGCGGTTGGGGTTGCCGCCCGAACGTCAGCCACCAAGTCGGCAATCGTGGTGTCAGTTTCATGCCCCACCGAAGAAATCACCGGAACTTGACAGTGATAAATTGCTAGCGCCACTTTTTCTTCGTTAAATGGCCACAAGTCTTCAATTGAGCCACCACCACGACCAATAATTAAATCATCAAAATTACCGTCTTGATCAACTCGGTGGATCTGTTTAACCAAATTATCGGCCGCTTGCTTGCCTTGAACGATCGCTGGATACAGCACAATTTGAACAATCGGGTAACGTCGACGGCTGGTAACGATAATATCGCGAATTACCGCCCCGTTCCTGGAAGTAATTACGGCAATTCGTTTCGGAAAATGAGGTAATTTTTGCTTGTGGGCGGAATTAAACAATCCTTCTTTAGCCAATTTAGTCTTTAACTGTTCGTAAGCCTGATACAGTTCACCGACCCCCTTAGGAGCCATGTGATCAACATAGATTTGGTAGCTGCCCTGCGGTTCATAGACCGAAATCCGACCGGAAACCAGGACTTTCATCCCCTCTTCCGGTCTGAATTTAATTTTCTTAAACTGGCGCCGAAACATCACCGCATCAATTTTAGCGTGATCATCTTTTAAACTGAAGTATTGATGCGCGTTGGGACGATAACGATAGTTTGAAATCTCACCCACTAAATTAACCCGGTGTAAATAAGGATCCCGAACAAATTTAGTTTTAATGTACTGACTCAACGCCGTAACGGTTAAATATTTAGAATCACTCATAATTTTTAATTCTCCGTTCGGTCAACTCAACTAACTACGCCTCAACGTTGAAATCATGACGGAGCCTGCAACCGCCAATAATTACCCCAGTTGATTTTCATCATCATTCCAATTATACATTACGAAAACGAACGATTATTTTTGGCTTTTGATTAATTTTTGAATTAACTGCCGTCACTTTCAGCAGAAATAAAAAGCAGATTAATTCTAATAATCTGTCGTTAAATCTCATTAGCTAAGACTCCGTTAATAAAGCGCTTTGAACGATCATCACTGTATTCTTTAGCTAATTGTAAAGCCTCGTTCACGGCAACTTTATTGGGAACAGTTTTAACGTAGTCAATTTCATAAAAAGCGATCCGCAAAATAATCAAATCAGTTTTCGCAATTCGGTCAATCGTCCAGTCTGATTTTAAGAATTGACTGATCTGCTGATCAATCTTATCAACTTGTTTACTAACCCCGTCCACTAATTGGATTAAGTATTCGGGATAATTATCATCGTGGCCCTTAATCAAGACTCGGTAAAGTTGAAGCGGTTTCACCTGATGATTAGCGTTCATCGCAAACAAAGTCTGAAAAGCAACTTCACGAATTTGATGTCGATTCAATTTCATTTCGATTCGCCTTGATTTTGATTAAACAACCGATTCGGATCAACATGAGCAACTGACTTTTTGGGAACGATTCCGCTTACGTGAACGTTAACCGCTTCAACACTTAATTCAGTCATAAAGTAAAGCTGCTGCTTAACTTTATCCTGAATCTTCAAAGCCACTTGGGGAACGGAATATCCGTAGTTAACGTAAACATAAATATCAACCACCAGTTGATGATGTTGATTAAACGCCAAGCGAATTCCTTTTCCTGACCTTCGGTGACCGAATAATTCATTAACGCTGTTGGTAAACGAACCCCGCATCCGGTTAACGCCCTTAACCTGGACTGCCGCAATGCTCGCAATGATTTCTAAAACCCGGGGTGCAATCTTAATTTTGCCTAAATTAGGATGACCGGAGGCTAAACTAATGTTAACATCTTTAGCCAAAATATCACCTCATTCATCCATTTTAGAACTAATTTTAGGCTCTTGAAATGTAAGTACCATCGGTCGTATTAATCTGGAGTTTATCACCGTTTCGAATGAAGAACGGGACTTGAACTACCAATCCGGTGGTCATTGTAGCTGGTTTTGAGCCTCCAGAAGCCGTATTTCCTTTAATGGTGGGCTGAGTTTCTTTTACGGTCAAAGTAACGGTATTCGGTAAACTAATTCCCAAGATTTCGTTATTATACTGGATCAAAGTAACTTGCATATTCGCTTTTAAGTACTTTAAAGCCCGTTTAATATTAGCTTCGGGAACGGTAATTTGTTCATAGGTCTTGGTGTCCATGAACACGTAGCCGGCACTACCCTTATATAAATACTGAACAGTCCGGTCGGTAATAATCGCCTGTGGAACTTTAACTCCGGCCCGAAACGTTTTTTCTTCAACCGTTTGGTCTTTTAGATTTTTAATCTTGGTTCTTACAAAGGCGCTGCCACGACCTGGGTTAACGTGAACCACTTTTTCAAGTTGCCACACTGAATTATTAACGATGATGGTAATCCCTGGCTTGAAATCATTTGATGAAATTTTAGAAGTCAAATCAATCATCCCTCTCAATTATAAAAATAAAAGGGGCCTAATTTAAAAAGGGCCCTTTAACGTCAAAATTATTTTAAATTATTTGGTTGCTTCGGAAACTGGGTAGACAGAAACCTTTTTCTTTCGGCGACCCATTCGTTCGAAGCGAACCACACCATTAACTACGGTGTATAAAGTATCATCACCACCGCGTTTAACGTTGTGGCCAGGATAAATATGAGTTCCTCGTTGACGATAAAGAATTGAGCCTGCAGTTACGGTCGAGCCATCGGCAGCTTTGCAACCCAAACGACGACCAATCGAGTCACGACCGTTGGCAGTAGAACCTCCTCCTTTATGCTTAGAGAAGAACTGTAAATCCATTACTAGTTTCATATTTTACACCTCCGTACCTGTATGAATAATATTTAATCTTACGTATTGAGCATATTGTTCAGTAATCATTTTAATCCCGAGTTCGAAGCTTTTTAGTAACGTCTGAATTTTAAGATTCTGACGTACATTATTAACTTTAGGAATTTTTACAATTAACAGCCCACCGTTAACGGGATCTTTTTGAACATCTGGTTGTACTTTAGCAACCGAAGATAAACTGTCAACGGTCGTAATTGACAGTGCGGACACTGCAGCACAGACAATGTCATGACCATATTCAGCAGCACCGGCGTGGCCAATCAATTGAAAACCATTAATTGAATCATGATTATAATTAATAGTAACCCTAATCATGTCGTTCCAGATTAAGCTTGAACGGAATCGATCTTAACTTCCGTATATGGCTGACGATGACCCTTCTTAGAATGATGGCCTTTCTTAGCCTTATAACGGAAGATCGTGATCTTCTTCTGGCGGCCTTGTTTTACAACCGTACCCTTAACCGAAGCGCCACTAACTAACGGTGCGCCAATCTTAGGAGTGTTGCCACCGACAAAAACGACCTTCTTGAAAGTAACTTGATCACCCTTCTTAGCATCAAGTTTTTCAACGTAAATCGTATCGCCTTTAGCAACTTTGTATTGTTTACCACCAGTTACAATAATTGCGTACATGCTGTGCACCTCCTTAAAATGAAACTGAGACTCGCCAGTTTAAGTGCCCAAAGGAACTTAAATGCTTAAACTGTGCGGTTGTAGTGTGGGAAGTCCACAATTACAACAAATTAAGTATACAGAGAATTTGAAAATAAATCAAGCTATAAACAAAAATGACGCGATTTTCTCGCATCATCAAACAATGTCGCAGGAGGGACTCGAACCCTCGACCCACGGTTTAGAAGACCGTTGCTCTATCCAGCTGAGCCACTGCGACAAATCACTTACAACACTTATTATACAATAATCAGCAGCAATTTCAACTTTCAAAAGTTTGCCGAAAGCCCTTTTCAATTTCGGGCCACGAGAAATGAAGATCAACTAAACCCAATTTTAGATAAAGTTTCCAAGAGTAAGTAAAATCATTCAGGTTACGGTTAAAATAACTGTTGTACAGCATTTTCTTAATTATCAAATAAAGCTGACTAATCACTTTCGTAACTTTCAGGTGAGTTAATTTATTAACTTCAGATTTGGAAACCAGGACCGTCTGATTCCAGTTCTTAAGATTTGCAATTAAGAAATACAATCCCATCCCGTCAAGGTAACTATTCATTAATTGCTGACGAGTCTGATCAGAAATCTTGGGAGAGTGGTTTAAAAACCATCCCCATTGATTAGCTAATCGAGCTAACTGAAGATCTAAAGTTACGTAAACGTTTTTAAGTCGGACCGCCGGCAGATATTTAAATCGATTTTGAAAACCGTGCTTCCGATAATAAAGAACCGCGATTGACAGCATTTGATTAGTGTTCATCTTAAGCACCTCACGGCAACAATAATTGTGACAAATTATCCAAATACCATTTTCGCAAAAACGGGTACTTCAGAATGGCACCGATCCAGGAAACTTTCTGGTCGGTATCCATCACTTCTAATCCCCAATTGCCATCATTTTGCGGATAAATATTGATTGTCAATTTCGGTGACAGTTCAAGTTGAGCACCTAGTTTGTGATAAGATTTCAGCATAAAATGATTTTCAGCGGCATCAATAAATAATTCGTCAATTAATCGTTTTGGCAACTCTGGATTTTTGAAAGTGTAAAATTGATCGTTTTGAGTATTCAAAACGCTAAATTCAACGTCAAAATTATAATCATCTTGCAAGAATTTAGCGAATTCAACCATGGTTTTAATCATTTGCCTAATTTTAACCGGATC
>CAKQCC010000035.1 GCA_934216625.1 uncultured Lactobacillaceae bacterium | reverse complement strand
CTCAACAGCTGGTCAAATACGTAAGAAACGTGAAGAAACACCCGATTCATCACCACGAACCGGACGAATTCTAATCGTTTTTTTGCATCGTTAAAATTCCCCAGTGAAGTAAATTCCAGCGTTGGGGATTCGGAAGGGTTTTGGCTTGAACCCCGTCCTGCTGATTCAGGTATTGGTAAATTCGGTTGACGTTCTTCCGGTTGCCGATCATCAAAAACCGGCCGTATTCTTTAAGGACCCGGATAATTTCGTTACATACCTGCTGATAACCATTTGAACGGCGATTCGAGATTAAATTACCGGGCGAGTCCATCACGGTAATCAAGCTGAACGAAGCTTCGGGAAACGGTAAATGCCGGACGTCACCGTGGATCACGTTTACTCGATTACTAACCCGTTCACGCCGGGTGTTCTTGCGAGCTTTCTTGATCTGGTCCTGGCCCTGATCTTCAATCCCGGTCGTGAAAGCAACGTAACCGGCTGCCCTGGTAACGTGAGTCATGAAAAAGCCTTTCCCGGTTCCGATGTCCAGAATTTTGCGAGCCGTTCGCAAGTTGCAGTGCCGAATCACCAGTTCAACTAATTGGTATTTACTAAGGGCATGCCAAATGGTGACGAACGAGATTATTACCAAAATTATCCCGAGCAGCCAAATATAATTATGGTGAAAAATGATCAGCGCCACACCCAGAATCAGAGTTCCCCAAGTTAAAATTGGTCGATCAACGCCGTAACGAAATAAATTCCTCAATGCCTCAAATTTCCTTCCAATTTATAAAGATACCCTTTTTATTATAATTCAGAGTTGCGGAATTGTCATTCTAAGCTAATAATTATCGGTTATAATGAATGTTAGAATTAATTTAGTTTGAAAGGAAATCAGAATGAATCCAAAAGAGCAAAAAAACTATCTTAACGAAATGAACGACGCAATCACCGATTTAAAGTTTTACCTTGCTAATCAAGAGTTTCTACCCGATCTCAACCAAAATTCCGTCGCTAAACTCGGGCGACATTTCGAAAGAATCGGTCAATTAATCCAGGTCGTTGCTAAGAAACAGAGTCAAAAGTAAGGTGTAAACATTGTCCAAAAGCATCAGTACCCCGGTTAAGCTGCAACGGGATTCCCAAAATTTAAGTCAGCACCGAACCAGCCGAGCTGAAACTAGGCCCAAACAGCTAACTAATAATTCAGCTGGCTTATCAAATCGAGAACTGGGCCAACGATTTAACGTTGCCAAATCAAATTGGCAGCAACGTGAAATCCATAACAACCGGAAATTCTTCCAAGCGGTCAAAAAGCTGCTGAAGAAAGCTAATCAACCACAAACTCCGAGTCAGCGAATTCAAACCGTTAAGACGATCAAGCTGACCAGATTAATTTCTCTTAATCCAGAATTCACTAACAATGACTACCAGAATTTAAGGGCCCTAGTTCAGGGCGACTCCAGAATTCGACAAATCGTAAAGGAATATTACCAGAGCCACCGGCGAATGATTAAAATTAAGTACCGGATCGTAAATTTGCATTCAATTAAAATCATCGCTAAAGTCAGTCACCCGTTAATTGACGACCACGTTTTAAAATTATCGCCAAACTTCAGTAAATTAATTTACGGAGCCGAATTAAACTTAATCAATCAGATTGATGGTGTCTACAACGACTGGATCTACCGGGAGCGACTAATGCTCAAGCCAGATTTGGAGAGTCAGCATCCTGACATTCACGTGACCTACCGACTGCCGATTGACTCTAACGTCATCGTCAGAAAGATTTCACCAATCAACGTTGAAGCTAAAATCAATGATTATCGCTTATTGAAAAAATGGATTAACAGTAAGCAGTTTAGTCAAAAATACCGGCAAATTATTCGTAAATTCAACCCCGTAATCAAAAATAACTCTAAAGCAAAAATTCTTCGGCCGAATCTAATCATGATTAAGATCAAGGTCCCGAAGGGTAAATATTTCATCAGGTACCGTAGCGACCGACTCGAAGATTCCGACGTTTTTGCGATTGAATTCGCAATTTTGAGAAAGAACCGTTTTCGGATTAAACCGTTAATCAGGGCTTTAGAAGATTGTGTTTATTTTGGGTCAAACCGCCCAATCAGTATTGACCCAATTAATCAGCTGATCGGTAAAAAGACGGGAATCCAATTTGAAAAATTTACCGTCAAACTTCTGTACAGGCTCGGCTACCATCATGTTAAACACATCGGTAAACCTAAAGACTACGGAGTCGATATTATAGCTAAAAGACACGGAATTACATACGGTTTCCAATGTAAGCACCACAACCGATTAGAATCTAAAAAGAAAGCTGAAATTAGGTACGGCGACATTGAAGAAATTAAGTGCGGAATTGCGTACTACCACGTTAACTGTGGCGTGCTAGTCACCAATAACGGTTATAAATTTTTTACCAAATACGCCAAACACGGTGCTAAAAAAGTGGGCATTCAATTGTGGGATCGCCAGAAATTAAAGCAATTAGTGAAAGAAGCCAACCGAATGTGCATAAAGTAACTTGCCCCGGACCGATTCATTCATCAGTTAAAGCCGATGTCTCGGTAATGTCTTCAATCAAAAATCCCCAGCCGGAATTTGACATCCAGTTGGGGAATTTTGATTACATAATTTTTAGCCAATCCCGGTTAGCGGAAACGTAGCCGCGGTTAACTTCGCAACGGGTAATTTTACCGTAACGAACAATTTGTTTCACACGTAACTTCGCACCGCGGTGAATTAGCGCGCGTCGATGATGTTTAGTAAACTGCTTGGTCCGGTATAAATAAGTGTTTTGCAAGACCCGAGCTCTAAAATTGCGCCGTTTTGAATAATAATACGCGTTGTTGACAAAAGTCGATCTTGCGGTTACGTAACCACGTTTTCCGTGATAATTAATGTAATAACGCAGTCGGTGATGATGATCCATAGCCGTCTTTAAAACCCGAAACGTTCCCGAACGCCGATGAATCGCGGCTAAATGATCATGTCGAGTGAAATTAGCTTTTTTGTGCAACCATAACGACCGAATCACGTTAATGAACTTAACGTGCTTTAGCCGCTTCAAATCAGGTTGAACCCGAATTGCAGAAACCCGATCTTTAGTGGTGGGACTAGCTTTAGAATCAGTTTGCGATTTTAACTGACTAGCCGAACTCGAACGTAAAGAAGTCGACGTTGGTTGAACTGAACTAGATTGTGGAATCAAGTCATTTCCAAACGTAACCGGAGTCCAATCGTAATTATGAATTGGTTGTGAATTTAAAGATTCGTGATTCTCAAAAGTTGGAAACGAACCATTTGAACTTGAATCATAATTAAAATTTGAATAACTGACTGAACTAGTCGACCGCGGTACTATATAACTTTGAGAAGCCGGAGTTACTGATGAACCAGAATTAGCTGGATAATAATCATTTGACGAATTAGCAGCTGCTAAACTAGCCAGATTATCCGAAGAATCGGTTGAAGTTGAACTAACTGACGAGCTAGTCGACTGGGTAGTATTCGACTTTTGAGAAGCCGCACTACCGGAATTCACGGAAATTGAACTAGTTGCAGAATTTCGTGTGGACGAAGGACGTGATGATACCGAACTAACTGATCGGGATGTCGCACTAGAGTTTTGTGAAGTCGTACTATTGGAGCCTGCGGAAACTGAATCAGCTGAAGAATTCTTTGTAGATGCAGAACTTGATGACTCTGAACTAATCGATTGAGGTGCGCTGGAACTACTCTGAGAAGGTACGTCGCTAGAACTTACGGAAGCTGAACTGATTGCAGAGTGTTTTGCGGATGAAGGATTCGACGAACTAACGGAACTGCTTGATGGCTGAACGTTCGATTGACTACTAGAATTAACTGACGTTGAACCGGTGCCACTGGAATCGGCGGAATTTGCTGACGAATGACTTGCCGAAGATGATTGTCGTGAGTCATCTGAACGACCGGAATTTTGGTCAGCCGTTGAAGACGACCGTAATTCCTGAAGTTCGGTTTCAATTCCGCGAGTAATCTGATCAGGCGTTACGGTCGGTAAAATCGTGTAATCAAGGCCAACTTGTTTGCTAAGCGCCGGGAAGAAATATTTGATCAGGTTAAGTTTAGTGCTATAAAACTGGTAATAATATTTGGGATCACTAATCGGGAAATAACCAGTTACCCCGTTCTTCCAGTTATTATAAATTGATTGAAAATCATCACTCTTAAAATCTTGATCTAACGTGTTCAAATCATTAATTAATTGGTTTTGATCATTAGCATCGGTTTCAGCTTGTCCCAAATGCTGAGCCAAATTAGCTACCCACTGATGATGTGAACCGGTAATCGTCCAAAACGCGTTGCCGGTGACTAAAGCCACGTTGGTTGGCTGATTATTTTGATTTAAACGGCCCATTAAATTATGGATTTGGGGATGGCCCTGCGTGACGTTAACTAAATCATTTAGGATCCGCTTAACCCCGACCCCGTTATCAGCATTTCGAACCTGGGGATCACCCATTCGATCCTGATCCGCTGGCGTAAGGTGCGTCATAATATCTTGATACTGAGCTTCGTGAGCTTTTCGCCAAACCGGATCTTTAAATGCATTAACGGTTTGACTAACGAAATTTTGAACATCTGAATCGGTAACCTGATTTGAATTAGCCGAATTATTATGGTTTGAATTAACCTGCTGGCTCGAATTAGCCTGAACCACTGACTGCGGTTGAGGAACATTAGCACTCGCCACTAATCCGCCGCCGGCAAGCATCCCCAATAAAATTACCGAAACGGTCACCCATCGTTTACCGACTTTTCGAAGGAGTTTGTGATCGTTAACTTTCCGATATTTTTTCCGATTATAAAGCAAAAATAAAATCCTTTCCGCGAACAAAAATAGATCTACGTATTTTCCTGACAATATAGAGTACGTAGACTAACCTAAATTTGTTGAGCAAAAAGGATTTTTGTCTTATCCGCGAAAATCTTCGGCCAAATAATAATTATCAGTACCGGGAACGCTATACGCGCCAATCCCGACCTGCTGGTAATCATGGCTCAAAATATTATTGCGGTGACCGTTATTCTGGTCACTATCGTAATTCATCATGGCGTCGTTATCCATATCAGCCATGTCATAACCATTATTGTTATCGTAAGGTTTCGGATCGTCATCCATTCCGGTATCACCCAAACTGGCTCCGGCAATGTTTTCACCGGAAGACTGGTAATCATCCAGATCAACCCCGAGCTGATCAGCATCGGTCCGGTAATAAGTGTTCCCGTCCGAATCATAATGACTGAAGTTAGAAGCAATCTGCTGGGCACGAACCCCGGCCAGTTCATCTAAATCAGACGTTTCGACCAGCGGACTTAGACCGTTCTGCTGGCGCTCGTTATTAATATCAGCTAACGTTTCCTGCTTCATTTCACTAACGTTCTGCTGAGCATTATCGCTAACGTTGCCATCGTCGGACGGGACTGCCGAATCACTATAATTAGGAATCGAATCGCTGGTGTCTGACACTAAATCCGAATTCGGTACGTTATCGGACTCACCAGAGAAGTTGGGCGCAGTCGGAGCTACATCAGAACCTGATGACGGGCCGGAATTACCGAGCCAACCGTTACTATCATCGGACGGAATGGCGTTTGAATCATCACTACCAAAAGCATCAGAAGGTTCAAACGAATCGCTGCTACCCAAGAGGTTACTATTGCCCGAATTTGCATCACTAACATCACTATTGTTAAAACTATCGTCAGAGTTAACCAAATCGGGACCGTCAGAACTACCGTAATACGAAGGAATATTAGCATCATTATCGTCGGAAGTTCCAGGAAGACTAGGTGGAACCACGTCTTGATCCGAACCATTCTGAGTAGCATCAGGCTGATTAGCCAAGTTACTTACTAACTGACTGATCAACCGTTCCGACTGGTCATCAATCTGGTTTAACTGATTAGAATTATCAGTATAATCATCAGCGCGGGCTGAAATGTCGGCAATTCCAACGCTTCCCAACATCATCAGTAGTGAAAGCGTAATTGTCGTCCAGTGTCCTTTGACTTTATGTAAAAGCTTTTTACTATTATTAACCCGAAAATACTTGTGATTAAAATTCAAAAAGCTCGACCTCTTTTGGTAACCAGTAAATTATATCACAAGTTTAAAACTATCATTTAACCAATTTTACACAACGCCGATTACTGGTAATGTAGCCACCGTTAACGACCAACCGGGTAATTCTGGAATAATGGACACACCGTTTAACGTGCACTTCAGTTCCGCGACGAATCGTCATTAAGTCATCATGCCGAAAATTCTTGTTTTGGTGCAAAGTAATCGTCCTCAAGGCCTTAACCATAAAGCGCTGATTGGTTGGCTGAACGTACTTCCGGCTAACCTTATAACTAACGGTTCGAACCGGATTTCGTGTTGAATCAACGTATTTCCGGTTAGCGGTTACGTATTCCCTGACGTTGTTATACTTAACTAAATAACGCAAGTGATTATGATTATCCCTTGCTGCTCCCAAAACCCGTAAAACGTCATTATCCTTGGCTCGAACCGTCGCAACGTGATTTTGCTGATTGAAATTAACGTCGCTGTGAAGCCAGACGTTAGACTTTGGCTTAACCAATTTTGGAATTTTAATTGCTTGATGTGAATAATGAGGTTGAGCCGGTAAAGGCTTTGAAAATCTAGGCTGACCAGGTGTTAATTTAGAACCCGTTTTGGTCTTATTAGTTTTAGTTCTATTACTTAAAGCCTTTGAAGTTGAACCAGCGGCGTTCAAGAAAATTGACGTATTGGAAACCAAATTCCCTAAATCAAAACTACCGCTGTTCGGCAGAATCGTCTGCCCCACTTTCGAACCATTATCCGGGATTACACTAGTGATGCCGGCCGGCTGATTAATCTTGATGTCCGAACCGTTGTTGCCCACGATCACTGATGACGGGTCAGGAACTTTGCCAACGTGGCTTCCGGCAAAATAAGTCAAGCTAATCGTATTAGTATCAGGGAACAGTGTGACGTCACTAGGGTTCAATGCTGCTGCGGATCCCGCAGTATCCTTGCCGAAATAAACCGTTGCCCCGCGATTCGTAATTTTACCCAGGTCAAACTGGTTCGTTTCCGGGTCCAGTGGATAATTACCGCTGATGTCATTACTGGTTTTAGAAGCCCAGTCAATAATCGAAGGCCGGTCAACCTGAACGTCCGAACCAGAACGATTAACGGCGATTGATTTAGAGAAGTTAAAATGATTAACGTTGCTGCCGTTTTTAAACCTTAAATTCGCCGTAGTGGATTCAAAAGTCGGAACGATCTCACCATTGTTCACGTTGACGTTCGCTTTAGCGATCATCCCGCTACCGATAATTAACCAAAACAATGTCACTAAAGCCACAATCCAGTAAACATTATTTCGGTTCAGTTTAAAATTAATTTTAGCATTCATAACGACACTTTCTTCTAACGAAAATCAAAACCTGTATCTAAATAATATCACTGAAAAGAGAAAAATAATAATTTAAAAACCTTATTAACCAAATTAGCGTGTATCTTATACATTAGTTTTGATATAATTCACTTAAAGGGAGGCCGAGAATTATGGCTAAAGCGAAATCCGTTACCCAAGACGAATTGAAAAAAATTCTTAAGAAGCATGTTTAATTTTCAAATGTTTAATTAATTTTTCAATCATCCAGCCTACTAACGAGAACCATCTAATCATTGTTAGCCACAGTTGCACATTAAACAGCGGCGGCTCTCGATAATGAACAGTAAGATTATTAACGCCAATTCTAGGCTTAATTG
>CAKQCC010000034.1 GCA_934216625.1 uncultured Lactobacillaceae bacterium | reverse complement strand
CTTGATGCCGGGTTTAACGGGATAAACACTGTTATAGCCTTTATAAAAATCAGAACTAAATTCCTGCGGCGAAATCGAAGTCGTCGCTAAATCATACTCGCGGTCTCCATAAAAGACATCGGGATCAATCAGCATCGGCTGGCCTTTGTAAAATTCACAATTGCCCATCCACAAATCACCATGCAGCAAACTGGGAATTACTCTATGCTTAGAATAATAATCAATGAATTGATTTCGTAGTTTCAAATAATGCCGATTCCGGTTCTGATTCCAGAGCTGATTTTTCTTGGCTAGCTTAACTAATACGTCCAACCGTTGGTGAATATAAAATTTAACCCAACTTCTCTGCCAATGATTAATTCTTGGGACGCCGGTTCCTAGGTAATCGTGATCTAAACCGAACCGATCATTGTGAATTCGGTGAACTCGAGCGACCATTTGACCCAGCTTGTACTGACTACCCTTGCCAAAATTAAGCCAATTCAAGATCAAATAGCCTTTCGAGCCAATTTGACCATAATTAACTATTTTGGGCACCCTGGCCGCTTGACTTAGCAATCGTAAGCCTTCAACTTCATGGGCAAAAAACTGATGATGCGGATCCGGATTGGAATGAACTTTCATAAAATACTTATGATTATTAGCTTTGATACAATACGAATTACAGGCCATCCCGCCCGAAACGGGACGAATGGACTGAACATCATTAAAAGGCAATCGAGTTACCCAATTCTGGTTAAGCACGGCTAAATCTCCTTAGCAATCAAAGAATAATATTAATTAAAAAACTATTCTATCCAATAATTGAATTTATTTCAAATTATCAATTCGATCATGCCGATTAATCTTTCGGTGCACATTGCAAGGGGAGCCAAATGCGACCACATCCGCTGGAATATTATGGGTTACAACGCTTCCGGCGCCGATTACGGAATGGTTGCCAATTACTACGCCACCCTTGATGAAACAATTAGCGCCAAGCCAAACGTCATCACCAATGTTGATAGGCTTACTGATTACGACCCCTTGCCGGCGCTGATGATAGTCAATTGAATGTCCGGTGCAGGCAATGCACGTATGGGGACCAATCCTAACGTTTTTGCCAAAAGTAACCGGTGAAGTATCGACAATGTCAACCCCATAATTAAAAAAGACCGGTCCCGTCAAATTAATATTGAATCCGTAATCACAGTGAAACGGTGAAGTAATAAATAAATCAAATTTAGAACGAAACAACTTGCGAAGAATTAAATCTTTTCTATCCGTATCTAGCGGATTAGTTAAATTATATTCCCAGCACAGTTTCGCCGTTTCTTTTCTCAAACGTTGTTGCGGTCGACTCGTAAATTTTCGATAAATTACGGAATACGGTTGCTTGGACTTCATTAACTTTAAAGAATTCATTTGTAATTCACTCCATGGTTATTTTATTTTAGCTGTATTAATCATCTGTAATGATGATACTCTTTTTCGTGATCAACAATAATTTGAATAATTACTTTAGTGGTATCCCGAATATCTTCTAAACTATCATATTCGTACTTGCCATGGTAATTACCACCGCCGTTAAAAAGATTCGGCGCTGGAATCCCTTTCGGAGTAATAAAATTACCATCAGTCCCGCCACGAAAAGCGGTAACTTTGGGGATGATTCCAACTTCTCGATAAGCATTTTCAGCTAATTTAAGAATGTAAGGATGTTTTTTAATTATTGGTCCAAAATTACGGTATTGTTGAATAATCTTTAAAGAAACTCTTGGTTGTCGGAAGGATTGGTTAAGTTGATGAGTAATTTCCTTTAATAAATTATTCTTAACCTGATATTTTTGATCGTCAAAATCCCGAACGATTAAAATCAATCTTGCTTTTTCAACTGATCCAGTCAAATGAAGGCATAAATAGAAACCCTGCAAACCCCGACTATTTTCGGGGACTTCATTCGCCGGCAATTTTGACACAAATTGATGAGCAAGTGTCAATGCATTAACCATTGAATGATAAGCCCCGCCGGGATGCACCGCAGTTCCTTTAAAAATAACTTCAGCTTGAGAAGCATTAAAAGTTTGATTTTTAATTTGACCCACGAAGCCGTTATCTAAAGTGTATAAAAATTTAGTATTAAAATGTCGAGCGTCAAACTTTTTGGCGCCACGGCCGATTTCTTCATCCGGTCCAAACGAAAATTTAACTTCACCATGCTTAATTCCGGAATGGGTTTTAAAATATTTAATAGCTTCAATCGACGCCACAATCCCAGCTTTATCATCAGCTCCCAAAAGCGTTGTACCATCAGTAGTAATTAAAGTTCGACCTTTTTCATTTTTAAGTTTAGGGAATTTAGCCGGGTCTAACCACAAATTCAGCTTACGATTA
This sequence comes from uncultured Lactobacillaceae bacterium, assembly GCA_934216625.1. GTDB lineage: Bacteria > Bacillota > Bacilli > Lactobacillales > Lactobacillaceae > Acetilactobacillus. The sequence goes on along the minus strand of CAKQCC010000034.1, from coordinate 5,688 downwards.
ATTAAAAGTTTCTTGCCATTATAATCTGGATGAACTTCTGGTTTAATATTTTTAGCGTTAAAATCAGCGGTATCCAAGTGAGCATCAAAACCGATCGGAAATCCTGGCTGTTTAACGTTTGATGGCAAATCAACGGTAACGAAGCCATTTTGACTGTTATAAGATACCGGAACATTAAGTTTTTTAATATCTTTAACAATTATTTTTGCTAATTTAACTTGGCCACGGGTTGTGGGTGTCGTGTGACTACGTGGATCAGAACGAGTATCAACTTTACAATACTTGATAAATAAATCCTTAATGTCATTTAAATTAATTTCTTTAGTTGTCATGAGATCACGCCTTTTGTAATATGTATCTCGAGAATTATTAAATTCCCGAGAGTAAAATTTTAAAGATTTTATTATAACTTCAAATTCCAAGCCGGAATTGCGGTTCCGTGATAAACTTTCTTAAACCGTTTAAGATTTTCTTTACTGTGGTAAGCTTTTACCAAATCTTTAATTGCTTTCTTGTTTTTATCAGATTTATTAGTGGCAATAACGTTGATGTAAGGAATTACCTTTTTATTCACTTTTTCTTTATAAATAGCGTCACTATCAGGTAATTTAGCATCTAAAGCAAAGACATTATTAATCACAGCGGCTTGAACATCTCCTAAAGATCTTGGAACTTGAGCTGGATCCAATTGTTTAATGTGTAAATGTTTTGGATTCTTAGTAATATCACTAACGGTCGGGTAAGTTACGTTCTTTTTAGTTTTAATTAATCCTGCTGAAGCCAAAAGATTTAATGCTCGACCTTCAGTATTAGTATCATTAGGAATTGCAATTGAAGCACCTTTTTTAATTTGGCTCAATTTATGAATCTTTTTAGAATATAGTGTAATCGGGCCAATTCCAGTTTTACCTACTGATACTAAGTGAGCATGATGTTTTTGATCATAACTGGTCAAATCTTTTTGAGTTTGAAAAGCATTTGTATCAATTTCGTGATGACTTAAAGCTTGATTAGGTTGATTAACATCTGAAAAATCAACAATCTTTAACTTTACATGATATTGATGTTTCATTTGTTTAGCTAATGGTTTAAATATCTTTTCGTTAAAATTACCAACAATTCCAACTTTAACGGTATTTGCAGATTGTTTTCGACCACAACCAGACAAGGCGGCAACTGATCCAATAAATAAAAATACTATCAGTAAAAATTTTAAAAATTTACTTTTATAAATCTTTTTGAATCTCATAATAAGAATTTCCTTCCTTTATTGATTTAAGCACAAATTTTTATTACAACTTCAAATTCCACGCCGGAATATCATAACCCTTAAATTCTTTCTGAATTCGTTTTTGGTTCTGTTTGCTATGATAAGCTCGAATAATTTTCTTAATTGCTTTCTTGTGATTATTGGATCGATTAATCACAATGTAGTTAACGTAAGGTTTATCGAATTTCGACAATTTTTCGTGATAAATAATGTGACTCGGACTCAAATGAGCATCTAACGCAAAGTTACCATCAATTAAAGCTGCATCAACATCTTTTAACGCACGAGGAACCTGCGGCGCATCTAGAGTTTCGAATTTAAGGTGCTTACGATTTGAAGTAATGTCCTTGGGCGTTGGGAATTGAACGTGCTTGTATTTGATCAACCCCGCTTCAGATAAAGCATGAAGCGCACGACCTTCGTCAACCGCATTGTTCGGGAACGCAATTTTGGCACCACGTTTTAACTGACTGATCTTACTGACCTTATCTGAATAAATCGAAAATGGTGAAATGATCGATTTAGCTACCGGATCTAATTTAGAATGATGAGCTCGATTATAATTATCCAAATATTGTTTGGTTTGAAATTCGTTGGCGTTAATTTCGTTAGATCTTAACGCGTTATTAGGTTGGGTATAATCAGAAAAGGTTACCAACTTAACGTGAACACCCTGTTTTTTAAGCTGGTTCTTTAACGGATCCCAGATTTTCTTAGGATCACTGCCGACAATCCCAACCTTCACGGTGTTGGCTGATTGCTTACCACAGCCAGACAGGGCAACTGCTGATCCTGCAAACAAAAACGCAACCAGCACAATTTTGAAAAATTTATTTTTAAATAAATGACGTAATTTCATTTTAAAAACTCCTCTTTATAATTGATTCATATTTTCTATTATCACTCAAAAATTCAAATTCCAACCGGGTTTTACATTACCATGAAATTCTTTCTTGATTGCTCTAGCGGTAGCTTTGGTCTGAAATGCTTTAGTAATAGTTTTAAGATACCGATTCTTATGATTCTTGTGATTAGAAACAATTATATTAATGTATGGGACGATCTTCTTATTTAACTTTTCGTTATAAACTAAATCATTTTTACTTAATTTAGCATCACTAGCAAAGTCATCATTAATCACAGCTGCACTTACGTCCTTTAAAGTTCGTGGAGTTTCAGCAGCAGCGACCGGTTTCAATTTTAAATCTTTTTTATTATCATATACGTCAGCTTTTGACGGAAGTGCAGATTTCTTTAATTTTATCAAACCAGCTGATTTTAGAAGATTTAATCCTCTAGCCTCATTGGAACTGTCGTTGGATAAAGCTACGGTATCACCGTGTTTAAGTTGACTCAATTTATGAATTTTGTACGAGTACAGTCCTAAAGGTCCAATTGTGGTTTTACCAATTGGTGTCAATTTAGCGTGATTCTTACGATTCCAATTATTGAGAAATTGATAAGTCTGAAACGCATTAATCTGAATATCATGATTCTTTAAAGCTTGGTTAGGTTGATTATAATCAGAAAAATCAACTACTTTTAAATGAATTCCTTTTTTCTTTAAAGCTTTTTGAGCCGGTTGCCAAATTTTATTAGTTTGACTTCCAACCACCCCTACTTTAATATTATTTTTATTAATAGTCGATCGTTTACCGCATCCCGATAAAACCACGGCAGGAGCAATCAATAACGTTGCAACTGCAGCAAATTTAATTAATCTTTTGAATTTAATCATTATAACAACTCCTTTTTTACTAATTTAACCAACAAAAAAAGCCCGTTTCTATTCACATAGAAACGAGCCTTCATTCTCGCGGTGCCATTCTACTTCAACAATGTTTCACATCGTTACTCTCATAACGTCTAATTCAAGAATCTACGCAACCAAGAAACAAAAAAGCTCGTTTCTGCATTACGTAGAAACGAGCTTGTCGTGTTACCATTCTAGTTCAAAAATACCTTTCGATATTTTCCTCAATAACGTTTTTGAATTAAACGTGTGCCGTGATAATGGCGGCCGATCCATGATTGTCTTAATTACTTCGACAATCCCAATCGCAGTACATTTCGTCGAAACGAAATTGATTCACTCACATCAAACTGAACTCGCTGGACAACTCAATTTCGACTACTAATCTGTTCAACTTTTTTAAGATATTTAAATCTCAAAGTTCAGTTATCATTTTAAACCAACTTTTAAGATTATCAAGTGATTTAGCAATTAATTCATTAATTCATCTTGAGCAATCCATTTATGGTTAGTGACTAAAGCGTGATTACCCTTCAAATTTTGATGATAATTAATCATGTAAGCAGGGCCACGATGAATAGCAACTACTTTCGCTTTAGCACCGTACATATACTTCATGTGGTTAGCTTTTAACGTTACTCGTTCACCGACTTTAATCCGGCCCTTGCGAGATGCTTTAATTTCTGGTCGAGCAATCCACTTGTGATCCATGACTTCTTTACCATGGTTGGTCGGGTAGTAATTAACTTCGTATAAATTTGTTCGGTAAGCACCAACGACAACTCCTTTAGCGCCCTTCATGCCTGGCATGTGATTTGCTTTAATTATCACTCGACTGCCCTTCTTAAACTTAGGATGCCGAGCTAATTTTAAAGATTTTGGTGCCGGAGTCCCGTGCATGTTCATCATGGAATTCATGTTCATTTTACGCATTTTCTTCATTGCGTGACGCTTTGGAACGTATCCACAGCGTTTGATATTTTTTAAATTAATTAATCGATTCTGGTTCCGTCTTAGAACTTTTTGGGAACGATTTAATTTTTTAATAACGTTTTTCCGTTGCCGATTAGTTAAATTGTGATCACGAATTTGCTTTTTTAATTGTTTAATCGTCATCTGAAGACGACGATCATTTTTCTGATAACGAGTAATCGCATCGTGATTAGCTTTGCAGATTCGGCTTGAACGATAATGATAACTTCGGTGAGCTGCGTTAATCGAATTAGCACTGCCCAAAATTAACGGTGCCACCAAAGCAGCACTAGCAATTCCAGTAATCATAATCCGTTTAGCTTGACTTATTTTCATGTTAAATTCCTCCTTAACATTAGCAAGGAATTATTTTAACACACGTTAAACCACAAAAGCAGTTAACTGGTTTAACTTTTAATTAATGGACTTTCTTTAGCTCGTCGTTTATACATTGAGATTTCATCACGACTAGCTAGGATCCAATGACGTGGTGTGATTTCAACTAAACGCCTTGGTTTGTTATGGACGAATTAATTTATTTACTTAACATTTCCGAAGAAAAGTCAATACTTCATTCATAATTCAAATAAATTCACTTTTCGTTTAAATAAGTTTTCGTCAAATCAAATTCGTTAAAATGTTAAAATATAACTAAAAATTAAACTTATAATAAGGAGATTAAATCTAATGAATATTTTAATTGGTTTAACGCCAGCACTATTGTGGGGTGCGATGCCGGTCACCACCACTAAAATGGGTGGCCGACCAGTTGAACAATTATTAGGTACGGCTTACGGGGCAATCATTCTTGGCGCCCTTTCGTACTTCATCGTTGGCCCCAGCATCCCGTTAATCACGTTTTTCTGGTGCTTTATTTCGGGAGTCTTCTGGTCAGTATCACAGGAAGCCCAGTATACGGCGTACCGTCAAATTGACGTTTCAGTCTTAATGCCGATCACGTCCGGGATCCAAATCATCGGCGTTTCACTCGTCGGGGTCCTGTTTTTCGGCAGCTGGTCAACCGGATTCAAGAAACTCACCGGAGCCTTGGCAATTTTAATGATCGTAATTGGAATTATTTTGACGGCAATTCACGACCGAACCGACCAGCCTACAACAACTAACAAAAGCCTTGAGAAAAAAGGCTTTGCGAACGCAATCCTTAGCTCATTGGGTTATACCGTTTGTAACTCGTTACCCAAAATTCCGAAAGCTTCCGGTTGGCAAATGTTCTTCCCAATGATGCTCGGAATCGTGGTCACCGCAATCATAATCGGTTTATCAAACCGGAATTTCCGCCAGCACCGGGTCATCATCAGCAAGTATTCGTTCAGAAACATTTTGACCGGAATTTTCTTCGGCCTGGCGTACTGCGGTTACTTCTTTTCAATTAATCTAAATAACTTGTCAACGGGATTTGTCTTGTCACAAATGTGCCTGATCGTTTCAACCTTCAGTGGCATCATCATCCTGCACGAACACAAAACCCGAAACGAAATGATCCGAACGGTCGTTGGCTTAATTTTAATTATCATTAGTGGCTTGATCGTTAGTAAGTTGTAACGTCGTAACTAAATTTAGTACGGAAAGATAAACATAAAACCAATCGCCAATCATTAAACTATTTATATCATCTTCGACAAAAATTCCTGTGCTGATTTGGTTTTCGGGTGCGTAAAGAACGTCTGAGGGG
>CAKQCC010000033.1 GCA_934216625.1 uncultured Lactobacillaceae bacterium | reverse complement strand
CATCCCACCAGTTCACCAACCTGACTGCTGGTCTGCGGAATCGCTAAATAATCAGCTGGACCACCGGTTTTGGTAAACGTATACTTAGAAAGCGCAACGTGATTTTGAACGTTAACTCCATTAACGGTAATTTTATGATGATTCATAACCATTCGACCCTTATCTAATAATTATTCGAAGGAACTTTAAAAATGAACTTTACGGCAATTGATTTCGAAACTGCTAACGGTCAACGAGCAAGTGCTTGTTCGCTGGCGTTAGTAATCGTCAGAAAAAATCAAATCGTTGACGAATTGTATTCATTGATCAATCCACAGACCAAGTTTTTCTGGCAAAACATTAAAATCCACGGCCTTCACGCTTCTGACGTTAAGGACGCGCCGACCTTTCCTGAACTGTGGCCCACCATCAAATCACTATTCAGGCCAGACCAACTGGTAACTGCACACAACGCCGCTTTCGACAACGGGGTCTTAAGCCAAACGCTATCCCGTTACCACATTCAACAGCCACGGTACTTAACGATCGACACCCTCAAGACCAGCCGAAAATTCTATCCCCAACTGAGTCGATACCGATTGAATAACGTTTGTGACTACCTCAAGATTTCACTTCAGCATCATCACAACGCCCTAAGTGATAGTGTTGCCTGTGCCCAAATTTTAATCAAAGAGGACCGGCAATTTGGCGATTCATTAATTCGGCCCTTCGTTCAAATTATTAATTAATTTAATTTTTAATCGCCATTTTGATTACCGGAATCCGATGAAAATCAACCTTGCCAATTATTTTAAAACCGCATTTTGTATAAACGTGAAGCGCCGCACGATTTCGTCGTTTAACGATTAACCACAGCTGATTTAATTGACTGTGGTTTTTAAACCATTCAAGGGTTGATTTCACCAACTCAGTTCCTAACCCGTGATTCCAATAGCGCCGTAGAACAGCCAATCCCAGTTCACCAGTCTTTTGACCTGACGAACGAACCGTCGCAATTCCAATTAACCGCCGGGATAACTGGGCAACGATCACGGCATAGCTTCCCGAACGCTCAATTACGCTTAGCTGATGAGCTTCATCATTTACGGCAATTTGATTCAAATGCTGATTAACCGTAATCGTATCCGACTCACGAGCCAATCGCTTAACGAGTGCTAACAGTGATCTCGCGTCATTCGATTTTGCGCTTCTGATTATAACCGAGGCTGACATTAATTTTTCAGCGCCTTTTTAATCACCGAAGCAAAGTGTTGACCGTGCGGTTCAAAATAGAGCGTCCGAAACTGGTCGCCACGATGATCATCGCGTCTGAAAACAATTCGTAAATTGTGTTTAGGAACTTCATCAGCAATGAATTTCGACCACTCAACCACGTTAATTCCGTCACCGTTAAAATATTCATCAAGGCCCAATTCAGCCCCGCTACCGTCGTCCAGGCGATAAGCATCCATGTGATACAGCGGCAAGCGGCCGTCATGGTATTCACGAATAATCACGTAGGTCGGGCTTCGGATCGGGCGTTTAATCCCCAATCCCTTAGCTAAGCCTTTCGTAAAAGTCGTCTTGCCGGCACCTAAATCACCGTCCAAAAGCAAAACGTCAGGAGCCTTCAAAAACGGGGCAATCTTTCGACCGAGAATTTCGGTTTCAGCTGGACCGTTAGTTTCAATTTTTAGCAAACGTTCACCCCCGTTTAGACTGGATCGCGTTAATTAACGCAACTTGATAAACATCGTCTGCGTCACAGCCCCTTGATAAATCAGAAACCGGTCGAGCCAGGCCCTGCAAAATCGGGCCCAAAGCTTTAAAATGGCCCAGACGTTGCACTAGTTTATAACCGATATTTCCGGACTGTAATTCGGGAAAAATCAGAACGTTAGCGTGGCCAGCCAGTTTTGAACTTGGGGCCTTAACTTTAGCAACTTCCGGGACCAGAGCTGCATCTAACTGCAGATCACCATCAACCGGTAATTGTGGAACCCGTTGATGAACCATTTGGGTCGCCTGTTGAACCTTTTTAACCATCGGTCCCTTCGCTGAACCCTTAGTTGAAAAGCTCAACATTGCCACACGCGGTGAAATGCCAAACGTCCGTGCAGTCTTAGCACTTTCAATGGCAACTTCACCCATCCCGGCAGCGTCGAGAGTAATGTTAATTGCACAATCCGCGAAAACGTAGCGTTGATGTCCTTTAAGCATCAAAAAAGCACCACTGACCCGCTTAACGCCTGGTTTGGTCTTAATAATCTGAAGTGCCGGTCGAACCGTATCAGCGGTCGGGTGAATCGCCCCCGACACCATTCCGTCAGCTTGTCCTAAATAGACTAACATGGTTCCAAAATAATTTGGATCCTTGAGCCACTGACGAGCTTGATCAACGCTGGTCTTTCCGTGACGACGCTTCACCAACGCTTTCAGCATTGAATTAAGTTTAGACTGCGGATAATTCTGATAATCAATAATTCGGAGATGACCCAAATTAATTTGAAGTTGACGAGACTGATCGCGAATGATTTGTGGAGAACCCAGTAAAATCGGTTGAATTAACTGTCGACGGGTCAATTTAGCTGCCGCTCGCAAAATCCGTGGATCACTGCCTTCGGGAAAAACAACCCGGCGAACCGGCCCCGTTAATTGTTTGACTAACTTTTCTAAATGAATCAATTAAAACGCCTCATTAAACATTCTTCAAATCAGACATTGAAACGTGTGCTGGTAACTGCCAATCAATCGGTTTTTCGCCCAAGGCCTTCAACGCTTCGTTCGTCTTTGAAAACGGCCGGGAGCCGAAGAAACCCCGGTTAGCCGACAACGGACTCGGGTGAGCCGATTGTAAAATAATGTTAGTTTTAGCGTTAATCAGCTTAGCTTTACTTTTGGCGGCGTTGCCCCACAAAATAAAGACTACCGGTTCGGGACGGTCAGAAAGTTTTTTAATTGCGGCGTCGGTTAATTGTTCCCAACCCTTTCCTTTATGAGAAAAGGCAACACCGTTTCGGACCGTCAAGACCGAATTCAAAAGCAAGACTCCCTGCTGAGCCCATTTTATTAGGCAACCGTGGTGAACCGGCTTGATCCCTAAATCATTGTATAATTCCCGATATATATTCTTAAGGGACGGTGGAACTTGAACCCCGGGCATTACGGAGAAACTTAAACCGTTTGCCTGGTGAGGTTCATGATAAGGATCCTGACCCAAAATCACTACTTTCACCTGACTGTAAGGGGTTAGCTTAAAAGCTTCGAAAATTTGGTCCATTGCGGGGTGAATATAATAATGACTGTACTCAAACACCAAGAATTTCCGCAGTTTTTGATAATAAGCCTTCTCGAATTCGGGTTTTAAAACATCCCACCAATCATTGTCAATAAAACGCTTCATTCTAACACCTCGCAAACTTCAGAAATTAATAATGCTTCATATAACGGGCAATTTCTCGTTTTTGAGCTCGTTTCTTAATGGCGGCCCGTTTATCATACTGGTGTTTTCCACGGGCCACCCCGATCAAAACCTTGGCAAAACCGTGCTTAATATAAACTTTCAACGGAATTAACGTAATTCCCTTTTTCTGGGTTGCCCGACTCATTCGTCGAATCTCACGTTTGTGAAGTAATAATTTTCGGTCCCGCCGGGGATCAACGTTAAATAAATTTCCTTCGGCGTAGGGACTGATGTGAACGTTTTCAAGGTAAGCCTGACCGTTGACGATTCTAGCGAAGCCGTCTTTTAAATTAATCCGGTGGGCTCGAATCGACTTAATTTCGGTCCCCTTCAGCGAAATTCCAGCTTCGTAAGTCTGTAAAATTGAGTAATCATGCCGGGCTTTTCGGTTTTGAGCCATTAAATTCTGATTCCGTCGGTTTCGGTTATGACGACGTTTTGACAAACCAAATCACCTCCAACTAAAACGAACGGTGATGATTTTGTTGAATTTTAAAACCATGGTGTTCATGATGCTGATGATGAAAATAACGACGTCCGTGCCAATTCGACTGACGATGCTGATTGTGATGATGATTAAAGTGGTGACGACCACCAAAACGGTTGTGATGATACCGATGATCATTGTGATGATGGAACCGTGAATCATGCTTTGGCGGCAAGAGATTGGTTTTCGGTGCATCTTCTGGATTAACCAACGTAAAGTCAATCTCGCTCTGGTCAACATCAACGTGAACTACCTTAACTTTAACCTGTTGACCGACTCGATAAGTTCGGTGGGTATGCACACCAACCAAAGCTAAATATTTACCAACGTACTGGTAAAAATCATCGTTCATCCGGCTAATGTGGACTAACCCTTCAATGGTATTCGGCAGTTCCACAAACAAGCCAAATTTCATAACCGAACTGACCGTTGCCGTGAAGACCTGGCCAATGTGATCGGCCATAAATTCAGATTCTTTCATCGAATCGGTTGATCGTTCGGTATCCACTTCCCGTTGTTCACATTGGGAAGCATGATCCGCAATGGCTTCTAACGATCCGCCAAAATGGGCTTTCGATTGATCGTTAATCCCGTGTTCACCATAATAATGAATCATCCGATTAACCATCGTGTCCGGATACCGTCGAATCGGTGATGTGAAGTGGGTATAATATTTCATCGCCAAGCCAAAATGACCTAATTCCTGATCCGTATACCGGGCTTTCTGCATACTTTGCAGCATCATCATCGACACCACCGCTTCCTGCGGAGTCCCGGCAACTTTATCCAGAATTTTCTGGAAAGTCTTGGGTTCAATATGATGCCGCAAATCACCATGGACACTAATGCCAAGCGCATTCAGCAAATCAATAAAACTCTTGATTTTCGTTTTATCAGGATTTTCGTGAACCCGGTAAATGAACGGCGCGTGCTTCGTGTAATAAGTCTTAGCGACGGTCTCGTTAGCCGCTAGCATCATTGATTCAACCATTCGCTCACCGATTCCGCGGTGCCGAACCCGAACGTCAGTCGGCCGGCCTTTTGCGTCCACGATAATTTCAGGTTCCGGATTATCAAACGAAATTGCGCCTTGACGCTGACGGTGTTTTAAGAGAATCCGGTGAAGTTTGGCCATCGTCCGCAGCATTGGAACCACGTCCGCAAATTCTTTAATCAGCTTTGGATTGTGTTTTTCCAGGATTCCGTTAACTTCATCGTAAGTCATCCGGTGATCCGAGCGCATGTAGCTCGGGTGAATTCGGCTTTTGATGATCTGACCACGCGGCGTAATTTCCATTTCACAGCTCATGCACAACCGGAGTTTACCCTGAAAAAGTGAGCAAATTCCGTTTGAAAGTCGACGCGGTAGCATCGGAATCACTCGGTCCGTCAGATAAACCGAAGTCCCGCGCTTAAAGGCTTCTTTGTCAATTGCGCTGCCGGACTTAACGTAATGGCCCACGTCAGCGATGTGAACTCCTAAGTGAAAATTCCCGTTCGGTAATCGCCAAGCGGTTCCGGCATCATCTAAATCTTTTGATTCGGCCCCGTCAATCGTAATTAATTTTTGGTGAGTCACGTCTTCACGGCCCTTTAATTCGGCTTTAGTAACGTGATCCGGAATTGCGTCGGCCTCCTGAAGCACTTCTTCCGGAAATTGTGACGGCACCTTATGCGCATAAACAATCTGTAAAATGTCGATCCCAGGGTCATCGACACTACCGATGACTTCCTTGGCGACCCCCACCATGTAATTCGGGTGATCATGACTAGGGTATTCGGTTACGTCAGCAGTGACCACTTCACCGGGTGTCGGAGTCAAACCGACTTTAGTAACATAGAATTTTAAATTTTCTAGTTTCTTATCCTTTAACTTAATTTGACCATAATAGCCGTGGTTATCGCCAGATTGGCTAAAAACACCAACGACCTGGTTATAATGATGTTCTTTAATCTCAGTGACCATTCCTTCCGGTCCCTTACCAGAACCGGGAGTTGCCGGGTGAATAATCTTCATCCCAACCACGTCGCCGTTCATTGCGTACTGGGTGTTATCAGGAGCAACGTAAGCGTCCATCTGTTCCGGATCATAACTGACGAAGCCAAACCCCTTCGGATTAGAGTGAAATTCACCCTCTAAGTTCAACTGGGCGGGATTAATGCTGAAACGACCGCGGTTCTTCACGATCAGCACCTTTTCCCGTTCAAGCTGAGCAATTTCCGGGACAATCATCTTAAAAGCTGTCGAACCATGATAACCTAGCTGGCGGGCAACTTTCTCAACCGTAAATTCTTGTTGAGGATAACTTCTTAAAACGTTAACAATATCTGTCTTTAATTTACTATCCAATCTTAATTCCTCGTTAATCTATAATTCTAATTTCCAATTAAAAAACCTCCTGATTAGCAGGAGGTCGCTAATTACTTTGTCGATAACCAAGCCAAAATTAAGGCCGCTGCAAAGAAGATGATGCCAAGCACCACCGTTACTTTCTGCATAAAAGCTTCAAAACCGCGGGACTTAGTGTGAGAAAACAAATCATTTGAGCCACCGGTTAATGAAGACATTGCGTTATTAGTTTTTGCCGGTTGCATCAAAACAGCAATTACGATCAAAATACTGTCAACGATCATCACCGACATCAAAAAATTATACAAATCATTGCCCCCTCTTAAAAAGGCTAATCAGATAGTTTAATTTTATCATATCCACATTTTTTTTGCTAATTAGATTTAAGCAAGCGATTCAGCATCACTCGATAAATTGGCTGACCGTGAAAACAGCCGTCGGTCAAATCGGCCACGATTGTGACCAAGATCAGCGGTAAAATCGGTCGAAAGGAACCGACCATTTCGGTAATCAACATGATTGCGGTTAACGGTGCTTTCGCAATACAAGCAAAATATCCACCCATGGCAGCCGAGATAAAAACGACCAGTTCGCCAGCTGGCAACCAGCCGATTTCAACTAATCCTTGTGCACAAAAATCACCAATTAAAGCCCCTAAAGTCAAGATCGGCAGGAAAATTCCACCGGGCAAGCCACTCGTGAACGCTAACCAAACGGTCGAAAAGCGGGCCAAGAAATAAAAAATAATGATCCACAGCGGCAGTGAAATTCGACTTGCGAATAGAATTAATTGACTGCCGGTCCCAATTAGTTTTGCGTTCGCAATCCCGAGGGGAACCACTAACATTAACGGAATCACCGGAGCTATGGAACCAAAGCGGTGAAAATAATTAGCCCAATGCGGTGGGTTTAACATTAATTTTTTAAAAATCAGGCCCAAAATTCCGAGTAGAATTCCCAAAATGATTAATTCCGGATAAAATTTTAGTGGTAGCTTCGGGATCTGGTGGAGATTAAGAAACGGCTGGGTCCCGAAGAAAAGCATCGACACGAAATCAGAAGTTAGTGCCGACAGCACCACGGTCATCATCAATTGAGGTGCCAAGCTGGCGTAAACGGTTTCCATCACAAAGAACGAACTAGCGAGCGGAGTATTAAAAACAGCGGTTAAACCAGCGGCAGCACCACTGGCAACCAAAAGCCGCTGAATTCGGTGATCCTGATGCGTCAAAGCCGCTACTCCATGGCCAACCGAACCGCCTAATTGAATGGACGGGCCTTCGTGACCCATAAAGACTCCACTGCCGACGGTTAGAGTGCTGACCAGCATTTTAAGAGCTAAGCACGGTAGCCACGCGTAATCACGGCGACCGGTCATTTCCGCTTCAGCTTGGGGAATCCCGGATCCTTTGACAGCTCGATAACGATTAATGATTGTACCAATTAGCAAGCCCAACAAGCCGCTAAAGATCAACATCACCAAAATTAATTGCCAATTCCAGCCACGAGAATAGATCATTAGTAAGCCACTGAACATCAGTTTAACTAATTCCCGAAAAACGCTAACCACTAAACTAGTCGCAATGCCAACCAAAAGTGCTCGCCAAATGATCTTAAAAGTCTTCGAATTAATGCTCATCATTTTCATTCCAGAATTTAATTAATTTTGATAATTAACCAACTTCAAAAAAGTTGACGGCCGTAAACTAGCGCCACCAGCCAAAATCCCGTCAATATCAGTCTGTTTCATGATGGGACGAATGTTCTTGGGCGTCACACTCCCGCCGTATAGGATGCGAACTTGATCAGCTAATGAATCTGAATAAATAT
>CAKQCC010000032.1 GCA_934216625.1 uncultured Lactobacillaceae bacterium | reverse complement strand
TTTAGCTAGGAAGGAATAGCTTGTCACTTCAATTTATCTTAGGACGTGCGGGTGATGATCACGAATTGGTGATTGCGCATCAATTGATGCATGATTATCGCCAAAATCCGCACGCCCATTATTTTTATTTGGTTCCTAACCACGTTAAATTTAAGTCAGAGATTGGGATGCTTGATCGCCTTAATCTCGAGTCAAAATCAGTTTATGCCCAGATTAACGTCCAGATCTTATCACTAACTCGACTAGGCTGGTATTTTCTGAATCAGCGGCCTCACCACAGTTATCAACAGCTTGATGATTCGGGAGTTAATATGTTGATTTATCAGATCATCCGAGACCATCATGATGATTTAATCTTGTTTCAGACCGAAGCGGATCAACCCGGCTTTGTTTTGAAACTGGCTCAGCAGATTAACGAAATGCAGACTAGCCAGATTTCAGCGGATGATTTAGCCCGGATCGCCAAAAATTCAAAAGACTGGGATGCGGATTTACGCCAGAAAACCCACGATTTCATCGTGATTTACCGGGCTTTTGAGCGAGCAACCCACCACAAATACATCAGTAAGGCCGGAGTCCTTGAACGGCTTTGTGAAAATCTTCGTCACCGTGATTTGAGCCACGATTACTTCTACGTTAGTGGCTTTGCTCATTTTACGGCCCAGGAAGCCGAACTAATTCGACTCTTGATTTGCCATTCGGCACGGGTGGTAATTGATTTGAAGTTAAATCATCCGGCGGTTCAGTTCCCGAAACGGGATGATTTGTTTTACCAGCCGGCCCGGTTGTATTATCGGCTTTATCATTTTGCCCGGAACCAGCACGTTCCGATTCGCTTTGACTTGAAAACCCGGCATTGCCGGATTAGTCCCGGATTACGAAAATTCGAAGATTACTGGATTGCTTCACGTGGTCAAGGCAAAATTCAGCATGCTGATTCAGAAACCAAGAAATTAGTCCAAGATTCGGTTCAGATTATTCAGGCTGATAATCATTATGCTGAATTAGCCCAGGTGGCGACTAAAATTCGCCAAATGGTGGCCACCGGTAAGTATCGGTATTCTGATTTTTTGATTTTGACCCGACACCTTGATAAGTTTCAAAACGTGATTAAGCCGATTTTTCAGCTTCAGCACATCCCGATTTTTAACGATCTTGAGAAACAAATGGTTGCTCATCCCTTGGTTCAGCTAATTGAAGCGCTGTTTTCGATTGACGGTCCTAACGTTAAACAAAGTTATCGCTATTCGGACGTAATGAAGTTGCTGAAGACCGAATTGCTGATTCCCAAAATTGCGGATCACAAATTGATGCCAATTCATAAGTACCGAAATGATTTAGCCCTTTGTGAGAATCTGGCCCTTAAAAACGGTTACCAGGGAAGTCGGTGGACCCAGGATCAAGATTGGCAATGTAGTCGCTTTAATAACTTTAAACACCAAACCACGGTTGATAAGAAAAATTCAAAGCGGGTCAACGTAATTCGGCATTTTGTCAAAGACACGTTGCCACCATTTTATCGTCAGCTTCGAAAAGCCACGAACGGTCGAGCGGCGGTCCAGATCCTTTACCGGTTCTTAGTTGATCACGGGGTGGTTGACCGGCTTAAACGATGGCGGAGAAATGATTTACGGCTGAACCGATTAGCCGAAGCTGGTCAATCAAGTCAGGTCTGGAGTGTTTTCTGTAATTTGCTCGATAATTTCGTTGAAATCTTAGGTGATCAACCGTTTCACTTGAACGATTTTTGGGCACTTCTAAAGGCTGGCTTTGAGGCCACATCGTATTCCCAGATTCCGCCAGCGTTTGATCAAGTGGTAATTTCCGAAAGTAAGATTGTTCAGACTAATGATTACCGGGTAGTGTTCATGATTGGATCCACCGATGACGTGATGCCCGATCAAATTACTAACGATTCATTGTTCAATGATTCCGACCGGAACGTGATGGCATCCCAGATTAAGAAAACGTTTGCGGCAACTAAGTATTTAAATGATAATAGTGAATATCAGATGGCCAACGAGCCGTACCTAAATTATTTGGCGTTCATGAGTGCCACCCAACAATTAATTTTCACTTATAGTTTGGGGAACTTGACCGGTGACGACGCTGATTCCGGGATTAACGTCTCACCTTACGTTGCCCAGATTCAAAGCCATTTTCACATTCAAGTACACCGGCCCAATTTACACCCGATTGCTGATCAGGATGAAATCTTGCCATACGTCGGTAGCTGGCGAGCAACCCTTAAGCATTTGGTTCAGGCAATTCATGATCAGCGTAAAAACCACCGGTCGCTATCGTCAGCTTGGCAATTCGTTAAAAAGACGTTAAGTAATCACCATCCGGAATTAACCGCTAAATTGCTCGACAGTGTTAATTATCGAAACGTTCCGCAGAAGTTGACTCCACGTCACGCGATTGAACTTTATGGTAATGACATTGAAGTTTCAATCTCACAATTAGAAAATTTTTATGCCGATCCGTATGAATATTTCTTGAAGTACGGTTTAAGGTTAAAACCACGGGATGTCTTTCAGCTTCAGCCGGCCCAAACTGGTTTGTTTTACCATGAATCGTTAGATCACCTAGTAAAGTATTTGCGGACCCACGATCTGGATGTCGCGTCGGTCAGTCCGGAACGCTTAAACCGAATCGTTGAGCACGTTACTAACCAGATTTTGACCGATCCTCAGGAAACTCGCTACCGGATTTTGAATAGTTCGGCCCGCATGAATTACGTTAAGTCACAATTAGTCCGGACCGTAAAAGAAATGGCGGCTTCGATGCATTTTCAGGGTTACTATACGCCGATGCGACCCAGGAGCACCGAAATTGCCTTTAACGATAGTGATCAACAACCTGGTCAGCATCTGGCGCCGCTGAAATTTACGATCAACCACAAGCGACCGCACCGACTTTTGGTTCAGGGGCGGATCGATCGAATTGACACAATGAACGTCAATCATCAAAACTATCTGGGGATTGTCGATTACAAATCAAGCCCGCATGCCTTTGATTTCGGTCAAATCATGACGGGAACCCAATTACAGATGCTGACGTATCTGGACGTTCTTAACCGTAATTTAGCTCGGCTGGATCCTGGTGGACGTAACCATCTTTCCGGAGCTTTATATTCGTTGATTCACCTTCCACAATTATCGGTTAAAGATCTTGAAAGAAGCCGTTCCTTACATTTAGCAACGCTGGGTCAGCATCGATACAACGGTATTTTGGTGAAGGATCGTCAGCTACTGAACTCGATTGACCGCAGTTTGAAGTTGTCAAGTCGCTCCTTAGTTTATCCGCTTAAATTAAAGAAGAACGGTGACCTTAACCGTCGTTCTCAACGGATGCTGGTGACCCTCGATGATTTAAAGCTGATGTTAAAGTGGACTGAACATTTAATCGTTACGGCCGGAAAACGGATTTACTCCGGGGATGACCGCATCAGTCCGGTTCGACTTAACCGTAACTGGACCCAGCTGCAGTATTCACCTTACCGTTCGATCATGCAGTTCGACCCGCTTTTGACCGAAAATAATTATCACGAAGTTGGTCGCATGACTTTACCTGAACTAATTAAACGAATTAAAAAAGAAAGTGACTCCTGAAATGAAGAATACTTCTGAACAAGAAAGTGCAATTAAAGATCAGCACCGGGGTAATTTATTGGTTTCGGCTTCGGCCGGTTCCGGAAAAACTAAGGTCTTGGTGGATCGAGTTGTCGATCGATTGATTCATCACCACGTTCGAATTGACCACCTGTTAATCGTCACTTTTACCCGGGCTGCAGCCAAAGAAATGAAAACCCGGATTAAGGACCGGATTCATGCTGAAATTAATAGCGGTAAATTAGCGCTTCAATCCCAAGACTGGCTTTTGACGCAGCTACGTCGGTTGCCGGTTGCCGAGATTGGGACTCTTGATTCATTTTGCCAGCGGATCGTTGAACATTATTATTACGTGACGGGTTTGGATCCTCACTTCAGGAT
The DNA here is from genome assembly GCA_934216625.1 of uncultured Lactobacillaceae bacterium. Taxonomy (GTDB): domain Bacteria; phylum Bacillota; class Bacilli; order Lactobacillales; family Lactobacillaceae; genus Acetilactobacillus. The sequence continues at coordinate 4,464 of CAKQCC010000032.1, read as the reverse complement.
TTTAACTAATTCGGCTGAAATTCAGATGATTCGGGATCGGGTTTGGCAAACGGTTCGTGAAAATTTTTACGCAAACGATCCTTCGTTTGTTCGGCTGGTTCAAAATTTCGCGGGTCGAAGAATGACCTCCGATGATTCACTGACCGAATTGGTGAATCAGCTTTATGATTATGCCGAAATTAACGTTGACGCGAAGGGACAGGTTACGTGGCTTGATCAACTTGCCAAACTCTATCAGCCCGCAGATTCAATTACCAAGAGCACTTTTTATCAGCACTATTTAGCCCCGCAGTTGCGAAAGAGTTTTTCACAAGTTGAATTAAGCTTGAAGGGTGCGCTTCAAATTGCCCACCAAAACGGCTTAAAGCGTGACTTTGATTTTGAAAAAACCGAGTTAACCCGCTACCAGCGTTTAATTAAGAAGTTAAAAACTGATGATTGGGATCAGCTGCGCAGTGATTTTCAGAACTTCGCCCGGAGTGGCTTCAAACGACTAAGCGGTCGCAGGGGAGCTCCACAGGTTCATCAGCAATTCGTAAGCCAGCGCAATTCCGGGAAGAAACAATTTCGGCAGGTAGTTGATCACTTCTTCGAATTTGACGAGCAACAAAATCTCAGGATTATCAGTCAATCGCGAGATCTAATCGATGAATTGGTAAAAGTGGTTAAAAGCTTTGCTAAAGCTTATCACCAGGCTAAATTGACCCGGCACGCTTTAGAATTTATTGATGTTGAACACGAAGCGCTAAAGATCCTGTTGAGTAATAATCAAGAAGGGCGAACGGTTCGCTCAAAATTACAACGTCATTTTTCCGAAATTATGATTGACGAATACCAAGATAATAATCGACTTCAGGATTTAATTTTACAAATGGTGGCCCACCATGATACCGCGACCGGCAAAGCTGATAACGTTTTTATGGTCGGCGACGTTAAGCAGTCGATTTACCGGTTTCGGCTAGCTGACCCCAGAATGTTCGTCCATAAAGCTCAGACTTATCAACCACTTTCGAAAACGTCGCGAACTAGTCAAATTCAAAATTGCGAAGTCAAGTTAACCCGTAATTTCCGATCAACAGCCCGAATTGACCAATTTATCAACTTGATTTTTAACCATATTATGGATGAAAACCTCGGCTGGACCAAGTATCAACCGTTAGTAGCGGGGACTCATTACCAGTTCCAGCCACCGGTTCAAGTCCTGATTTATTGTGATCAGAGTCAGTCCAAAAATTATAATTCGGATCATTATAACGATCGTTTTCAAATTGAAGATTCGGCCCACGGTCAGATTGAGTTGGTTGCTCAGCAAATTGAAAAACTAATTAACCAGAAAGCCAAAATTTACGATCGGCACCTCGGTCAATGGCGACCGATTCGCTACTCTGACGTTGCCATTATTTCGGCAACCCGTAACAATAATTTGGTAATTGACGATGTCTTTCGTCGGCGCAATCTTCCGGTCACGATTAACGGGACCCAAAGCTATTTTAAGACGACCGAGATCCAAATCATGATGTCGCTGCTTGAAGTGATTGACAATCCGTACCAGGATATTCCGCTGGCGGCAGTACTGAGGTCACCGATCGTTGGTTTGAACGAAAACCAATTGGCTTACTTACGAATCAATTCGAAGACCGGGGACTATTATCAGGCAGTTTGTCATTTCTTCATACATTACGTTCCCGGGACTAATCATTTGGTCGACCAGCTTTACTCTAAAATTAAGATTTTTATGCACCAGCTGGATCACTTTCGGAACGTTGCTAAACAGCATGAGTTAGTGGACTTGATTTGGGAAATTTATGAGCAGACCGGCTTCTTGGATTACGTTGGCGGGATGCCGGCCGGCTCGCAGCGCCAGGCCAATTTGCACGCGTTATACGAACGGGCTGCTGACTACGAACAAACCAATTTTAAAGGCCTCTTTCAGTTCGTCAGGTTCGTTCACCGGATGCAAAATCAACAGGAAGATTTGTCGGAAGCTGAGCCTAACCATAGTTCTGATTCAGTTAAAGTTACCACCATTCACGGTAGTAAAGGCTTGGAATATCCAGTAGTCTTTTTAATCGACGCTTCCCACAATTTTAATCAACAGGATTTACGCCAGAGCTACGTTTTAAACGATCGGCTGGGGTTAGGAATTAAATATTTTGATTCGCAGCGCTACTTAACCTGTGATACTTTGCAGGACCGGGTGATTACCGACCAAGAGAAGCAGGCGGATCTTTCGGAAGAAGTTCGGAAGCTGTACGTAGCGTTGACCCGAGCCGAACAGCGCCTGTTTATAGTGGGGGCAGCCAAAACCAGTGATCACCAAAAATTAATTAGCCGTTGGAAAACCGCGGCAATTGGCGGCAAACGGAAAATCAGTCTTGCCAGCCGTAGTAAAGCCAAAAACGATTTAGACTGGTTAGGGCCGGTACTGGTTCAATGTTCCGAATTTACACAAAAATCATCATCAGCACGATTTCACTTTAAATTCGTTGATCAATCTGATTTGCTGAAAAAAATTGCTAAACGATCGACACCTTCAGAACGGAAATCTGTGCATTCTCGATCGTTAAATGATGATCAAAAGCGTCTGATCAACCGAATTATGAACTTTCGGGATTCACATCCTTCAGCCGTTCAGAACGTTAACTACCAGTCGGTGTCGAACGCTAAACGATTGTTTGAAGATCCCGAAGATTCGCAGCTCAAGCCGTTAAAACAAAATGGTCATTCAATTGGTAAACCGCTGAATCAGTACTCAATTGGTAATTTCGCGGTTCCTAAATTCATTCAATCCGCTCAACATCCTAAAGCAACCCAGATCGGGACCGCGACTCATTTGGTGCTCCAGATGATTAATCTGAATTCAGCGCCGACTATTTCAAAAATTAATCAACAGATTGCCGAATTGGTTGCTGATCAATTAATTGCCCCGGCCGTTGCTAAACGAATTCATCCAGAAGCGATTTTGGCGTTCTTTAACAGTAGTTTTGGTCAAATGGTGCTTCGTCACCCTAATGATTATCATCGTGAAGTTCCGTTTTCACTACTAATTAACGCCAACTTAATTTACCGTCATTTTAAAAACTATTCGGGTGAAAAAGTGCTGATTCACGGGATCATTGACGGCTATCTTGACGTAAACGGTCAGGTAATGATTGTTGATTACAAGACTGATTCCGTAAATCGAAAGGACTTAGCTCGGTCAATCGCTAGAATTAAGGACCGGTATCGTGGTCAGCTTAATTTGTATGAAATGGCGCTTAACAGTATTATCAATCATCCGGTTAAACAAAAATATTTGTATTTGCTTTCAATTCACCGGCTGGTTTCACTGGACGATAAATGAACTGTTTTTGTGACTAAAGATCATTATAAATTTTGACAACTGAAGTTATTTAACAAAAATAATTGACAAGCTGTTGATTTTGATTAGAATTAAAAAACAGCTTTGATTTTGAGGAAGAAAATAGGATGAAACGAATCATTGAATTAATAATTGGAATTATTACGGCTGGCTTATTGTTAAGCGGATGTGGAGTTCACCATCATCAACGTCAATCAACTGAGTTAGCTTCAGTTAGGGTTAATTGGCGAAAGCCGTCTGAAAAGAAGCCGTATCCTAAGTTGAGCTTTAATCATCAGACTCGTGACTGGCTGCTGGTGTCGATCCCCAAACAAAAAGTTTTTGTGATGAGTCCTAAGCACCGGATCCTCTACACAATGCATGCTTCAACCGGAATCCACAATTCAACTCCGCGTGGGGTATACCATATTCAGGGTGAACGCGGTTATTTCTTTTATAATCAGAATTCTAAAGAAGGGGCCCATTATTGGACTTCCTGGAAAGATCACGGAACTTATTTATTCCACACCGTTCCGACTAATTCAAAGGGCCATTATAATCGTTCGCAGGCTAATCAATTAGGTAGGAAAGCTAATTCTCACGGATGCATTCGACTATCAATTCCTGATGCACGGTGGATCAATCACCACGTTCCAATGGGGACTAAAGTGGTAATTAAATAATAATTTAGGGTAATTTGATTACAATCCCCCAGATTATAACCATGATTATAATTAACGTCAGTAAGTAAATACTGAAACGGCTGAACCACCGATGACTAATTAACCTAAGGTACACGAATAATAATGATAAGATGACGATCCCAATTGTGTACATGATGATAAGTTTAATTTGAACTGATGAATTATTGCTGATCAATTCATTACCTCCTATTTTATTTTTGAATCATTATTATTTTAAGCGTTAATTTTAGCTTGAGCAAAATAAAATTATACGTTTTTCTAATTTCTTATTGACATTTAAACGTTAACTGGTATACTTAAAAGTGTCGCGTGAGAGATATTGATTACTAATTATTTATTATTGATTTAGTTTTGGTAATTGACATTCATAATTCAACGTGATATATTAATAAGTGTCGTCGGGAGCGAGAGCTTCTGATG
>CAKQCC010000031.1 GCA_934216625.1 uncultured Lactobacillaceae bacterium | reverse complement strand
ATCATGGCGCAATCAAGCCATCGTTCCCATTTTATTCGTAAAACCATTCTCAGTATTATCGCTGCCGTTGTGGTGCTATTCATCTTGGGGGCTGGCTTATTCGTTTATTACGCCGCACGCGCTCCTAAAGTTACAACTGCTGCTTTGTCAAGTGATAATTCAACTAAAATCTACGATTCGAGCGGACACATCATTTCGAAACTGGGTGCGCAGAATCGGGAATACGCTTCTTCTAAACAAATTCCGGGTCAATTAAAAAACGCGGTTATTTCCATTGAAGATCGGCATTTCTACCGAGACCACGGGGTTGATCCAATTCGGATCATCAAGGCCGGTTTTGCAAACCTAACCGGATCCCGAATCGGCCTACAAGGTGGAAGTACCTTAACTCAGCAACTGGTAAAGCTTTCGGTATTCTCCACCGCTGCTTCCGATCGAACCCTTCGCAGAAAAGCGCAAGAAGCTTGGTTAGCGTTAAAAGTTGATCGACGTTACCCGAAATCAAAGATCTTAGAATACTACATTAATAAGGTTTACATGGGCAACAATACCTACGGAATGCGGACTGCCGCTAAATATTACTACAATAAACCGCTTAATCGTCTAACGCTTCCGGAAACGGCTTTAATTGCCGGAATGCCACAGTCACCGAGTTTATACAACCCGTATGCTTATCCTAAATACGCTAAAGAGCGCCGGAATCAGGTTTTGACCGCAATGGCTCACAACCGAAAGATCACAAACGCTCAGGCGCAACAAGCTAAAGCGGTTCCGATTAAAGCGCATTTAGCGGCCAGTCATTCAAGCGTTAACCCCAACGAACTCCACGAACGGGTGATTGATGCTTACCTAAAGCAAACGATTCAAGAGCTAGAAGGTCACAAATTCAAATTACACGCTGGATTAAAAGTCTACACTAATTTGAATTACAAGGATCAAAAAAAGCTCTACGATTTAGCCAACAAAAAGAGTAAGATTGGTTTCCCTAACAATAAGTTTCAGATTGGTGCTGCCATGGTCAATGCTCACAACGGTAAAATCAACGCGATGATCGGTGGTCGAAAGCAGACCGTACCGTTCGGGCTTGATCGAGCGGTCCAGACTAACCGCTCCAGTGGTTCGACCACTAAACCGTTAACGGATTATGGTCCAGCCATTCAATATGACTACTACCCTACTTATCAAGTGGTTCACGACACGCCATATACGTATCCGGGGACTAACGTTAAACTAGAAGATTTTGATAAGAAATACGAAGGAGCCATCACGATGAGGCGAGCGCTGGTTGAATCCCGAAACATTCCAGCAATCCGAACGCTAAGCCACGTCGGACTCGGTCAATCAATTCAATTCATGAAGGGACTCGGCCTCTCGTTCAAGCAAAAATTAAACCTCCAAAACGGAATTGGGACTTACATTTCACCGTTACAAGAATCCGCGGCCTATTCCGCATTCGCTAACGGCGGAATTTATCACCGGCCGCTTGCCATTCGAAAAGTCGTTGAAACTAACGGCAGGACCCATCACTTCAGCAGTCATGGTCATCGAGCAATGTCTAGAGCAACCGCTTTCATGATGACCGACATGCTGAAAGGCGTGATAACCAATTCGAAAGGATCCGGAACGGCTGCCAAAATTCCTGGACTTCACGAAGCCGGCAAAACCGGAACTACTCAATTCCCGAATAATTATAAGGGAAACTTGCCAAGTTACGCCGCAATGGATTCGTGGTTTACTGGTTACACCAAGAACTTAGCGCTTTCTATCTGGACCGGTTATGATCACCCAATGCAGCCTGGTCATTACGTTAGTGGTCCCGAAGTTAACATTGCACAGGATTATTATAAAGAAGCAATGGCCTATGCTCAGCAGGACTTGCCAAACGAAGATTGGACCCAACCTGATGACGTTGGCAGTGTTGATCGGCATGGTCAGACCGAATATTACGTAATCGGTCACCAAGGCGACGTTAACACCCAAACCAATAATTACGGTAAAGCTAAGAAATTTAAGACCGATGATAATGATAAGGACGAAAAAGATAATTCCAGAGATTCCAAGACCGAAACCGACGATAGTGTCAAGAACCACGAAAATTCAAAGGGAAATGATGGAAATAATAATGACGATCATCACATTTCAGATAATAGTAACCCACCAAGTCCAAAAGATTCAACTGATAGTCACCAAACTAGTCAATCAACTAGCAAGCAGACAACGTCAACAACCACAACCACAAGTAGTAAAGGAAATAGTCATTAACTAATTAATTTAAGATCAATAAAAGCCCGAATTGATAAGAATCAATTCGGGCTTTATTTTTTATTAAATTTTAAAAATCGGGATCTTAGGACCGTGTTGATCATGATCCTGATGACCATGATACGAACGAAAGCGTTTTTGACGCTGACTTCGGTAATTCTGCAAGTCCTGCGGAGTTCTGATTCGACGACTTGCCCAGTTCGAAAGAATTCGCTCAATATACCGTAAATTAAAGACCTGGCTCAAAACCGCTTCCTTTAACGCCATCGAAATCATCTGGGGTGAATAGTGATCAATTTCTAGCCAATGACTAACGGTTGAAATTTCCATTTCGGAAAGTTGCCTACCAAACTCTTCTTGGATTAACTTAAAAATCCCGGTTCGTGAAGCGGCAGTGATCCCGTGATTAACGTTCGAACGATCAAGACTGTTAAAACGCCAATTCTCGTTATTATCACGATGGCTTTGACTTAACAACGCCAGCTTTTGATACACTAACGATAAATCATAGCAATCACTCGAATCATGATTTCGGTCCCGAACCGTATCAATCCGAAGCAGCTTCTGCTGAATCATTTTATGAAGGATCTCATAAGCGGTCGCTTTTGAATAACCGGTCGAATTAGTAATTTCCTTAATGTTCGGAAATTTGATTCCCTCATCAGAGTACCGCTTAATCTGCAAAAACATCACTAATTCACTGGAAGTCATCCCGATTTTGGGATAATTAGCCAATAAATAATTAGAAATCGTGGTTTGACCATTCGCAATTAATTTCTTAGCAAATAAGTCCATTTAGCTCATTCTTCCAAACAAAAAGAGCAGCCACCAGCTGCTCTACTCTAAATTTACTTAACTCTTAAGGCTTCAAACGATTGATTAACCGTGGGAACGGAATGCATTCCCGAACGTGATCTTCTAAAGTAATCCAGGTTAAGAAACGTTCTAATCCCATTCCAAAGCCGGAATGAGGAACGCTACCGTACTTCCTTAAATCAAGGTACCAATTATAATCCTTCGGGTTCAAGCCGTATTTCTTAACTTGCTTGAGCAAGTATTGATAATCAACGGCTCGTTCGGAGCCACCGATAATTTCACCGTAGCCTTCCGGAGCCAATAGATCAGCACAAATTACTAATTTATCGTCATCCGGATCGGGCTTCATATAAAACGGCTTAGCCGACTTTGGATAGTTCATCACAAAGACTGGTTTCTTGAACGAATCAGCTAAGAACGACTCTTCGGGTGAGCCGAAACCTTTACCCCACTGAAAATTAATTCCGCCTTTGTGAAGCATTTCAACGGCTTTATTATACGTAATCCGCGGGTACGGTAATTTGGTGTATTGTTTTAAAGTATCAACGTTTCTTCCCAGTAATTTCAATTCGTACTGGCAATGATCAATGATGCTCTGAACTAAGTAAGCAACGTATTGTTCCTGAATCTTTAAGCTTTCGTCTTGATGACAAAACGCCATTTCGGGTTCGATCATCCAAAACTCGGTTAAATGACGACGGGTCTTAGACTTTTCAGCCCGAAACGTCGGTCCGAATGAATAAACTCGACCGAACGCTGCCGCGCCAGCTTCTTCATATAATTGACCACTCTGTGATAAATAAGCGTCACCATCGTAATATTCGGTGTGGAATAACTGCGTAGTGTTTTCCGGAGCGTTCGCCGTAAAAATCGGGGCGTCAAATTGAACAAACCCGTGCTGGTGGAAAAAACGATAAGTCGCACGCTTGGTTTCGTCACGAATTTTTAGAATTGCAAACGGTCTTCTGGAACGAATCCATAAGTGCCGATGATCAAGCAAGAAACCAATCCCGTGATCTTTTGGTGTAATCGGATAATCTTTAGATCCAGAAATCACCTTTAAATTATCAACCTGAATTTCGTAACCAAAATGGGAACGTTTATCTTCATCAATCGTTCCGGTAATCCACAAACTAGTTTCCTGACGAATGTGGTTAGCTAAATCAAATAATTGAGCCGAAACGTTCTGCCGCTTTACTACTCCCTGAAAGAAAGCGGTGCCGTCCCGAAACTGCAAGAACGAAATTTTGCCGCTTGAACGGCGATCAGTTAACCAAACGCCAATTTTAACCTCTTCGCCAACGTGTTTTGGTGCGTCAGCAATTCGAATCTGTTTCAATTGAATTCCCTCCATATCATTGATTAAATTAAGTATACCATGGTTTTAGAGATTAGTAATCCGCTGCATAGTTTTACCGTCATCGTAATAAAAGACGTGATAACAGAGCTTTCGATTCCGGTTCTCGTAACTAACAACCCAAACCGTGTGACCATTAAACACCGCCGGAGCTACGTTAGTAATTTTAGAAGCTCGATCACGCTTACGAACCAAACGAATAACGTAGCTGCGGTTAATACCGGAAGCAACCCGCACCGCGCGAACTAAATGATGATGCCGGTCAGTAATCACGTACATCTTCTTGCCGTTCGCTTTTGATCCGCCAATCGTATAATAAGGATGAACCAAATTCGAAACGTAAAAATCATCGACCGTTTTAACGTGCTGATCACGGCGAGCAACCCGGATCGTCGCTTGACGAGCTTGCCGAACCGGTTGCTGTGCTTGAAAGATCATTAAAATCATAATGATAATTAAGATCAAAATAATTGCTAATCCAGATTTAAACAACCGGCGCTTGTGTTGAAGATGCAATTTATTTTTTTGAATCGCTAACATTCTATCTTCCCCAATTAGTTTCCGTTAACTTTTATTATAACCCAAACGGAACGTTTAATCTCGTCGATCAACAGTAGTTTGAACCCAATTCGGCAAAGCGTCCCGAATAATTTGACGATTGTCCCCGGTCAAAATCCGTGGATCCAGGACCGTTAAATTATTTTGGTAAAAAGTTAAATCGGCCAGTGCTCGTTTTAAAGTTAAAATCACGAACGGCAAAGTTAGTGTTCGTTGAGCGTTTTGGCCAGCGCTAGTGACTTGATTAACTCGAGCTAAACTAAACTGATCGGTTGGGTAAAACGGCAACTCAGCTAGCCAAACCGAATTAAATTCACGTGGGTAAAACTGATTTAAATTCATGATTCGCGGCAACTGAACCAAAATTACCGCAGTTTTCACGTTAACCAACCGGTGGCGAATCCGGTGAAAGCTACCGTTAATTTTTTCGGCGTAAACCGGAATCGTTAATTCAGCATCATTCGTAAGCTGATCAAACAATTGGCGGGTCGATTGAAACGAAGCCAAACCCACGATTAAACGACCTTGCGAACGTGAAACATGTTCAATAATTGATCGGGCCCAAAATTGAACAATTTGAGATTGATCAACGTTCCTGGGAACCATAATTCTAAGTTGAGGCCGAACCTTAATCTGTGAACTAAGTCTAGAACGAAACTCAACTTCATCACCTGGTAACTTCAAACGATTCAAGACGTAGTGCCCGTTGGTTTGAAAAGCCGAATCAACCAAAGTTAAGGACGAAAATTGCTGCCTCAAGTTTTTCAGGTGTTTGCCAGCGTTAATCAGTCCCCCGGTGATCACGCACCGGGCCACGTTATGTGGTAAATTGGTCGTCGCAGCAAAAGTGCAATTATCTGGGACCCGGTTCAGTTGACGGTCAATTCCGCGAAATTGATTAAACAGATGATTAAGCCGTTTGACGTGACAACGATACCGGTCCAAAACCATTTGGTTAACGTGATTTCCCTTTTTGTAACCCATTAATAATTTAGTCGTCCGGTCAATCAAGTTTAAACGGCGACCCAAGAAGCGCCACTTTTTTGATTGCTGATTAAAGAAATTACCAAATTTACGAATCGGCAATTTAGTCTTTAATTGGGTTCTGAACGGTTTAAGCAAGTGCGGCTGCAAAAAAGTAATTGAAAAGCGGTGAACAATTTGTGAATAAACATCCCTAAACTGGTTTAGAGTTTCAAGTAATCGCTTTAACCGGCGCTGGATTCTAAAGCGACCGGGCAAAACGTCAAATAAATTCGCCTGGTGCGTACGTTCAAGGTCGCTAATTAAGTTTCGAACCGCTACGTTAACCGAATTCAAATTAATCCGAAACCGAAAGTAATCTAGGATTGCTGCCGGTAGCTGGAGTGCGTCGATGGCTAGTAAAACCGGTTTTCGGTAGCTATGCTTAGTTAATAAGGGCAAATTGCGGTGATCAACCAGAATTACGTTGGCCGCTTGCCGCTGGCGAAGTCGAATTTTAGTAAAATGTTCCGAACGCTGAAATTGATAATTCTGGATCGTTTTTAAATAGGGAATCCGGTGACTAAGGTGTAATTCGTTCAAGTCACCGGTCTTGGTCATGGTTAGCCAAACCAAGATTTTGGCCTTAACCAATTGGGTCAGATTTGATTTCGAATGGTCAGCTAATGTATTAACGAACTGATTTAAATTAATGTAATCATGATTAGCACCAAGGTCAACTGAAGAAACGTGAAACGGTAAGTCATCGTTTAAAATCGGTAAAATTTGCTTGCACCAGCGCTGACGAATCAAATTTGAATCCGTACTAATCACCAATTTGCGGCGCTGACTGCGACCGATTTGAATCATCGCTAACGTTAGTTCAAGCTGACACCGAACCGTTAAAATTGCTTCAATTAATTCAACGTGGGGATGCTTTCGACGATCGTTTTGAATTAGCCAGCGGAAAATCGATTCAGCTTTAAGTTGGTGAATCAATTTTTGGTCATTCCGATTAACCCGAAAACGACTTAAAAGATCATGATGATTCTTAACGGAAAACTTGCGGACGACTACCCCACGTTTAAAATGCCAGAAGCTGGGTAACGAACTATGATGACGATCGGCAAGTGATTGCCTAAAAACTTCTAGAGTATTCCTGGGCAATTTCGGGTGAATTTGAATAATTTCGGCCAAGGTTCGAACGGGGATGTGATCTAATCGACTAAACAGCAATATCAGTAAATCAGCGGTTGCTCGAGCGTCACTACTGGCTGAATGCGGGTGCCGATGAACAATATTAAAATAAGCACTGATTCGGCGTAATTGGTAGCTTGGCAACGTTGGTAACAAGATTTGGCTCATGGTCACGGTATCAATTGCCTGAATTAATAATTTAGGATGGTCGATCCTAGCAAATTCCGCGTTCAAAAACGGAAAATCAAAATTAACGTTGTGAGCGACAAAAACGGTCTTATTAAGCATTCGGTACAAAAGATCGGCAACGTCAGCAAACTTAGGGGCGTGATGAACCATCGCGTCAGTAATCCCGGTTAATTTGGTAATTCGATCCGGAATTGGGATCATCGGGTTAATCAGCGTTGAAAAAGTATCGATTACCCGTCGATGCTGAACAAACGTACAACTGAATTGAATGATTCGGTCACCTGCATCAGAATCAGTTCCCGTGGCTTCAAGATCAACGACCGAATAAACGCTGTTTTGGTTCATCAATTAACACCCCATCAATTATTTCTATTCTACTACCTTATCGACAAAAAATTAATTTTTAATCGTTGAAACCCGTTTGAATAAAAGGTTCCTTGTGATATTATTTACTTAGTATTTTGAAAAGAGTGGTTACTTTTGAGAAACGAAACCGTTGGGAAAAGTCACTCTAAAATCATTTTAATGGGTGAACACAGTGTAGTTTACGGGCAGCCAGCAATTGCGTTGCCAATTTCAAGTGTTAGTTTAACCGCGCAAGTTCAGCCTCAGCGCATGGACCGAACGATTCAAAGTAAATATTTCATTGGTTCAATCGCCAAGGCTCCGTCCAATTTGCTGGGTGTCAAGCGATTAATTCAAGCAATTTTGATTAAATTCCGGCAAGCTAAGGCGACTTTTTCGATGCAAATCGAAAGCACCATCCCTTCCGAGCGGGGAATGGGTTCTTCGGCCGCGGTCGCAATCGCAATTACCCGGGCTCTGTACCGTTATTTTAACCAACCACTCGATCATCAAAAGTTACTTAAAGTTAGTAATATTGAAGAAAAAATTACCCATGGTAACCCAAGTGGAATCGATACCGCGGCCGCAAGTTCTAATCAGCCGGTGTGGTTTGTTCCTGGTCACCAGATTCAATCAGCACCTTTAAACTTAACTGGATGGCTAATCATCGCCGACAGCGGAATTAAAGGCCGAACCGACATTGCGGTTAATTCCGTTCATCAGGAAGTCGTAAACCACCCTGATTTCGGTCGCCCGCAAATCAGGGCACTTGGCAAATTAGCTCGTGACGCTAAACGGTGCCTGGCTAGCAACCAAATTAGTCAATTAGGCCACGATATGAATCAGGCCCAGGATCATTTAGCTAAGTTGGGCGTAAGTTCTGACCG
>CAKQCC010000030.1 GCA_934216625.1 uncultured Lactobacillaceae bacterium | reverse complement strand
CGAAGTCAAGCAGGCCGAACTTGAAAATACGATCGCAATTTTCAGGAAAGAATTAAGTCATCAGAATTAATTCTGGGTTCCCGACTGATTGATTCAGCCGGGCTTTTTGTCTAATTAAGGGGTTTATTAGATTGAGTTTAGATCGACACGAGTTATTTGAGAAATTACTTGACCAGTTGCAATTAAAGGGTCAAGCTCGGCGGCCGTTTCGGAATGGCCGGATTAACGCCCTTGAGATTCACGCAAAATCGAATCGCTGGCAATTTGACCTTCAGCTGGAGCATCTTTTGCCGTACCGAACCTTTGTTGATTTTTACCATCGTTTACTGACTGCCTTTAAGTCAATTGCTGACGTCAACGTTAGTTTCAAAGTTCAGCATCCGCGGATTACCAATGATTTACTTCAGTCCTATTGGAGCTGGGTAGTTAAGCACAGCGGATTATCGGCCTCAATGGTCCAGCAGCTTTGCGGCTATGACGAACCGAAATTAAACGATCAGCGGGTTACTTTCGCGGCCCAGAACCAAGTGGTAAAGGATTTTCTGGAGCACAGCGCCCTGAAAGCCATTGAACAGGTTTATCACCGGTTGGGGTTTGTTCATCTTAAGATTCACGTTCTGGTAAACCCTAGCCAGTCCCAAGCTCAATTGAAGGCTTTCAAAGCTAAAAAAGCAAAGGCCGACGCTAAATTAGCTCAGAAGGCGATGGCGGCGATCGATCGGGCTAACCAGAAGCGTAGTCATCATGCTCATCAAGCAGCTCATTATTCGGGATCGATCCGTTTGGGCCGCAAGATCAGTGATCAAGCGGCGGTTACCAAAATGGCCGATATTTCGCAGGAAGAACGTTCGGTGGTCGTTCACGGTTACGTCTTCGAGAAAAGCCTCCGAACGTTAAAGAGCGGAAACGAATTGCTGATCCTGAAAATGACCGATTATACGTCTTCGATTGAAGTCAAAAAGTTTTCCCGTGGTAAAAAGGAAAACGCCATTTTTAACGCAATTCAGCAGGGAAGCTGGTTAAAAGTCCAGGGACCGGTTCGTCAGGATCGCTACCTGCAGGAATTAACGATTACGGCTTATGACATTAACCCGCTTAAACATCAGGATCGTCAGGATACGGCACCCCGTGACCAGAAGCGGGTTGAGCTACATTTGCATTCCACTATGAGCAAAATGGACGGTATTACCGAAATTGGCGATTACGTTAAACGAGCCAAAAAATGGGGAATGCCAGCACTGGCGATTACTGATCACGCAGCGGTTCAAGGCTTTCCGGCTGCTTATCGTGCCGGGGCCGCTAATCATCTGAAAATTATTTACGGGATGGAAGCGAACGTGGTTGATGACGGTCGGGCAATTTCCTGGAATCATCAGCATCGTGACCTGAAACGTTCGACTTACGTTATTTATGATACCGAAACCACTGGCTTGTCGGCAGTTTCAGACCGGGTAATCGAATTGTCAGCGGTCAAGATGCACTACGATGATGATAATCACCGGATGTATCATAAGGGTGATGGTCAGACTTTTGAGGAATTTATCGATCCGGGTTTCCCGATTCCCCAGAAGACCACTCGGTTGACTTCAATTACTGAAAATGACGTCAAGGGTTCTAAATCAGAAGCCGAAGTCTTTCGCGAGTTTCGCAAGTTCTGCGGAGATTCGATTATCGTTGGTCATAACGTGACCTTTGATAATGCGTTTCTGAACGAAGGCTATCGTCGACACGGGATGCCGCCGATTACCAATCCCGTAATTGATACGCTACCGTTCGCCCGGGCACTGCATCCGGAATTTAAGAATTTTAAGCTGGATACCTTGACCAATAAATTTCACGTGGCGTTGGTTCACCATCATCGAGCCATTGCGGATGCTGCCGGAACGGCCCGCTTGAACAACATTTTTGTGAAAGAAGCGGTTGAAAAATACCACCTTCGTTATGACGACCAATTGAATAATTTAAAAGAAAAAGATGCTTATAAGCATGCCCACCCGTTTCACGTGGTCTTACTGGCGAAGAACCAAACCGGTTTGAAAAATATTTTTAAACTGGTTTCGCTTTCCAACATTAAGTATTTTTATCGAGCCCCCCGGATTCCCCGGAGCGTTCTCGAAAAACACCGAAAGGGAATTTTAATCGGTTCAGCTTGTCACTCCGGAGAAGTCTTTGTCGCGATGATGCAAAAGGGCTTTCGTGAAGCGATGAAGGTTGCTCAGCACTATGATTATTTAGAAATCCAGCCACCCGCTAATTATCAGCCGTTACTTGATAGTCACTTGATTCACAGCGCCACTAGTTTACGGTCAATCTTGGCTAAAATAGTTAAAGTTGGCCAGAAATTGAATCTTCCGGTGGTTGCAACCGGTGACTGTCATTACCTTGACCCGCATGATTATGTTTATCGGAAAATTTTAATTCATTCACAGGGCGGCGCGAATCCCCTGAATCGAGAGACGCTGCCTGAAGTTCCGTTTCGGACCACTGACGAAATGCTGAAGGATTTTCATTTCCTCGGGACAAAAGTTGCAAAACGGATCGTTGTTAACAATACACAGCTGATTGCTCACGAAATCGGGGATGTCCACCCGGTTCGGGATCGCTTGTATCCGCCAACCCTGAAAAACAGCGAATCTGAAGTTAAGAAACTGTCATACGGCACCGCCCATGCTTATTACGGTAATCCAATGCCGACTTTAGTCAAGAAGCGTCTGGATCGTGAATTAAAGAGTATCATCGGGAACGGGTTCAGCGTGATTTATTTGATTGGCCAGCGATTAGTTGCCAAAAGTAATAAGGACGGGTACTTAGTTGGTTCGAGAGGATCGGTAGGCTCCAGCCTGGTTGCGACGATGATGGGAATCACCGAAGTTAATCCGCTGCCGCCGCATTACCGTTGCCCGAAGTGCAAATACACCCGTTTCTTCTTGCACGGGGAGTACAATTCTGGGTTTGATTTACCGCTTTGTCGCTGCCCAAAATGCGGGACGTTAATGGTTAGTGACGGTCACGGGATCCCGTTCGAAACTTTCTTGGGCTTTTCCGGAAACAAGGTTCCCGATATTGATTTGAATTTTTCCGGTGATTATCAACCGATTGCCCATAATTACATGAAGGTACTGTTCGGTGAAAAGAACGTTTACCGAGCCGGAACCGTGGGCACGGTTGCTAACAAGACGGCGTATGGTTACGTTAAAGCTTATGAACGGGACGCTAACCAGGCGTATCAGCAGCACCGACGAAATCATCCACTTCACCTTCGAACTACCGAAATTGACCGGTTAGCTAAGGGAACGACCGGGACCAAACGAACGACTGGCCAGCATCCAGCCGGGATTATTATCGTTCCGAAGGGGATGGACATTTATGATTTCACCCCGATTCAGTATCCGGCTAATGATTCCCACGCGGCCTGGGAAACTACCCACTTCGACTTCCATTCGATTCACGATAATATGTTAAAGATGGACATTTTGGGGCACCAGGATCCAACTACAATCAGAATGCTTCAGGATCTATCCGGAATTGACCCGAAGACGATCCCGATGAACGATCCGGGGGTAATGTCCCTGTTTTCAAGTCCTAAAGCGTTGGGCGTAAAGCCCGAAGCAATTGGCTCCAAGACCGGCACGTTGGGGTTACCCGAATTTGGCACCCATTTCGTCCGCGGGATGCTGGGTGAAACCCACCCCAGCACGTTTTCAGAACTTTTGCAAATTTCCGGCTTGTCGCACGGGACTGGCGTCTGGTTAGGCAATGCCGAAGACTTAATTAACGAAGGCAAGGCGAACATTACGAACGTGATTGCCTGCCGGGACAACATTATGGCTGATTTGATTAAGTGGGGAATTGCGCCTGAACAGGCTTTCCAGACGATGGAGTCGGTCCGCCACGGCCTGGGAATTAAACCGGCCTGGGAAAAACAAATGCGGGCGTCCAAAACGATCCCGAGCTGGTATACTGATTCGTGTTTAAAGATTCAGTACATGTTCCCGCGTGCTCACGCCGTTGCCTACGTGATGATGGCACTTCGGATTGCTTACTTTAAAGTGTACTTCCCGATTGCCTATTATGCGGCTTATTTTTCAATTCGGGCCGATGATTTTGATATCGTTTCAATGTGTCAAGGCAAAACCGCGGTTGAAGCCGCGATTAAGCGCCTGAGAAGTGATGAGAACCAGACCGCAAAAGACAAAAGCCTTTTGACCGTGATGGAATCAGCTAACGAGATGCTGGCCCGCGGGTATCATTTCAAGATGGTTGATTTGAAACGCTCCGACGCCGTGAATTGGGTAATCGACGGCAAAAATTTAATTGCGCCGTTTCGCTCGATTCCCGGTTTGGGATTAAACGTTGCTAAGCAGATCGTTGCCGCCAGAAGTGATAAACCGTTTATCTCAAAAGAAGACCTGTCGAACCGTGGCAAAGTTTCGAAGACCATTATTCAATTTATGGACGATAACGGGATTACTAAGGGGCTTCCCGATCGGAATCAGCTCAGTCTGTTTGACACGCTTTGATTTGTTGTGGACTTCAAATTATGATACTATAAAAGTAGATTATACTCGTGAGTGGAGTGAGCAGAGATGCTCACTCTTTTTATTGGACTTTTTAGGGGGTTTTGAATGAATAAAGTTGAAAGGATTGTAACTAAATTACTTCAGCCAATTTTGAAACGGCATCGTTTTAGTTTGTATGATGTTGATTATTCTAAAAAAGGACCGAAATGGGACTTAAGCGTTTACGTTGATAAACCGCACGGGATCACGATTAATGATTGTGAGCTGGTTAGCGACGAGTTGGGTGATAAATTAGATAATTTGGATCCGGACCCGATTCCGCATGCTTACAATCTTGACGTTTCTTCACCCGGTGCTGAACGGCCCCTTAAAAAGCCACAGGATTTCAAGAACGCAATTAATCACTACGTTCACGTTTCGCTATATTATCCGGTCAAAAAGCGAAAAATGTACGAAGGGTACTTAAAACGAGTTACCGATAAAAAATTAGTGATTAAGTATAATGATATGAGCGTGATGCGTGATGCTGAAATCCCGCGCCGGGCGATTGCTAAAGCTAGATTAGCTGTTAAGCTGTAAAAATTAAAGGAGAACGATAGCTGATATGAATGAAGAACTGATTAACGCTTTTAAAGCCCTGGAAAAAGATAAAGGAATTAAAAAAGAAACGATTATTGGCGCACTAAAGGCCGCTTTGACTTCGGCTTATAAGCGCAATTTTGACCAAGCCCAGAATGTAGAAGTTGATTTTGACCAAAATGACGGGACGATTAAGGTTTATGCCGTTAAAAAAGTGGTCCCGGATGGTCAAGTTAAGGATTCACGCTTAGAATGCGGATTATCATCGGCGCTTAAACGGAGTCACGGTTATGAAGTTGGCGACCCGATTAAAATCGAAGTAACACCGCGCAATTTTGGCCGAATTGCCGCTCAGACCGCTAAACAAGTCGTGATGCAGCGGATTCGTGATGCTGAGCGTCAGACCATTTATGACGAATACAGTAAGTATCAAGATGAGTTGATCACCGGAACGGTTGAACGTCAGGATAACCGGTTTGTTTACGTTGATTTAGGTCGAGTTGAAGCGGTAATGCCGTACTGGAGTCAGCTAAAGACCGAAGATTACCATCCGCATGAAGATATTCAAGTTTACGTGACCAAAGTAGAAAATGCTTCGAAGGGGCCCCAGGTTTACGTGAGCCAGACGGCACCGGGAATGTTGAAACGGTTATTTGAACAGGAAGTTCCCGAAATCTATGACGGAACGGTTGAGATCGTTTCGATCGCCCGTGAAGCTGGTGACCGCGCTAAGATTGCGGTTCGCTCTGCTAATAAAGACATTGATCCAGTTGGGACTACCGTTGGTCCCCGCGGCAGTCGAGTTCAAGCCATCGTTAATAAATTAGGTGGTGAAAATATGGACATCGTCCAGTGGGATGATGATGACGCCACTTACATTGCCAACGCCTTGAATCCGGCCGAAGTTGATAACGTGATCTTTGATCCAAAAGACCCCAGTAATTGCACCGTGATCGTTCCTGATAATCAGCTTTCTCTAGCAATCGGCAGAAAGGGTCAGAACGCTCGCTTAGCAGCAAAATTAACCGGATTCAAAATCGATATTGAACCTACCTCTAAGCAGGATGAAATTATTGACCAAGTTAACCAAGAAGCCCAATCTGATTCAGAATCTGATGATCAATCTGACGATTCCGACCAATCAGATTCTGATTCTGACTCAGATTCAACCGATTCTGATGAATAAATGAGGAGTGATTAAATGCGACGCAGAAAAATTCCGATGCGAAAGGACATCGTAACCGGTAAGATGGCACCTAAAAAGCAGTTGATTCGGGTGGTTCACCAGAAAAATGGCAACGTGCTGATTGATAAGACTGGTAAGCAATCCGGTCGGGGTGCGTACGTTGCGATGAACGTTGCGATCGCTAAACGAGCTAAAGCTAAGAAGGTCTTTAATCGTGAATTTTCGGTCGATTTAGGTGACCGATTTTACGACCGGTTAATTAAGTATGCTGATCACGAACAGGCTCGTCAGAAGTTATTTGGCAATGATCGTTAAACAGCAATTTCTTAATTTCTTGGGGATTGCCCAAAGAGCTGGTAAAATTATCAGTGGCGAGAAAATCCTGTTGAAAGAGATCAAAGGAGCGCGAATTCGTTTCTTGATAATTGCTTCGGATGCGGGATCAGCAACCAGCAAGAAATTTCATGATAAAGTCAGATCGCACCGAATCCCCTTTAATGATTTATTCACGACCGATCAATTATCGAAAGCAATCGGTAATCGACGGGTTGTTTTAGGAATTAACGCCAAGGGATTCGCTAATCATTTAATCGAATTAAATCGAAAAATTAAAGGATAGTGATGATATGGGTAAAAAACGTGTTTATAAATTAGCTCGTGAACTCAACATGACGAGCAAGCAGCTGATTACTAAAGCTAACGCGAAAGGCTTTCCAATTAAAAACCACATGTCAACACTTGATCATGCTCAGGAAATGAAAGTTAGACGAGCGTTGACCGGTGCTAAGCATCAAAGCAGTCGAAAACCGAATTCAGCGGCTAAAAAACGCAAACGTCGAGGTCGATCTAAATCACCGCGTCAAAAGCGGTCGACCAACCGAAGCCGTCAAAATCAGCAGGATAAGCCGCACCAAAATAATTCGCGACGGGCCCGTCGACGAAGCCAGAAGAAACGGAACTTGAAGTCAAACCGTGGAAGTCGTTCAAGCCGACGTCGACAAGCTCACCTTAGGAATCAAGCTCACCAAGCTCACCGAGGTCATCAGTCTAGTCATAAACCGAGCGGTAATCAGTCGAAGAATAATAATCATCGTCAGTCAAATCGTCGATCAAATCATTCGAATCGTCGTTCTAAATTTATTCGCCGGCCGAAAACTTATTCAAACCGCCGGAAAAACTCCCAAAATAATTCGAATGGTCACCGGCATAATAATAAACGGCGTCGTCGAAATCGCCGTCGTCGGAATCGTTTTAACCGTTACACGACCAACCAGCGAATTCGTCAAATTCATAAACGGAAGCGTCGGCCACGTCGGAAGTCAAGGCCGCTTCCGAAAACCTTGTATTATACTAACGGCATGAATGCCCAAGACATTGGTAAGATCTTGCACCGGGCACCGGCTGAGATCGTTAAGAAATTAATTGACTTGGGAATTATGGTCAATCAAAATAAATCACTGAATCGTGACACGATTGAACTGCTGGCGGCAGATTATCACATTCATGCCCAAGAGAAAAAGCGGGTCGACGTCTCTGACATTGATAAAATGTTCAAAAAAGAGGAAAAGAACACTAAGCATTTAGTATCCAGACCACCGGTAATCACGATCATGGGCCATGTTGATCACGGCAAGACCACGTTACTTGACTACTTGCGGCATTCTCACATTACAGCCCACGAAGCTGGTGGAATCACTCAAGACATTGGTGCTTACCAGGTTCATCGTAAAGGTAAAACCATTACGTTTTTGGATACGCCAGGTCATGCCGCTTTTTCGGAAATGCGGGCCCGTGGTGCCATGATTACCGACTTGGTTGTCTTGGTGGTAGCTGCTGATGACGGCGTAATGCCGCAAACGGTTGAAGCCATTCATCATGCTAAAGCTGCTAAAACCCCGATTATTGTGGCCATTAATAAAATTGATAAACCGGGCGCTAACCCGAAAAAGGTTACTAATCAATTAACCCGTTATGGTCTGGTCCCTGAAAAATGGGGCGGTAAAACTATCTTCGTTAATATTTCGGCAAAGTACGGAACCCACGTTGATGAGTTACTAAGTATGATTATCTTAAAAGCCGAAGTTATGGAACTAAAAGCTAATCCGAAACAGAACGCAGCTGGATCGGTAGTTGAATCTCGCCTGGATAAGGGCAAAGGCCCCGTTGCGACGTTGTTGGTTCAGCAGGGAACTTTGCATCCAGAAGACCCGATCGTCGTTGGTGATACGTTTGGCCGAGTTCGAACCATGACGAACGAAAATCATAAACCGTTAAAAAAGGCTAAGCCGTCTACTCCGGTTGAAATTACTGGCTTGAGCAGTGTTCCTGAAGCCGGTGACCGGTTCGTCGTCTTTAATGACGAAAAGACCGCGCGCGAAGTTGGTGAAAAACGGTCTGAACGTTCCCAGATGGAACGTCGGAAACGGACTAATACGGTCACCCTGGATAATTTATTCGCGACCATGAAGAAGCAGTCCATGAAACACGTGGATTTGATCGTCAAAGCCGATGTTCAAGGCTCTGTGGAAGCCTTGGTTTCTAGCTTAAAGAAGATCCACGTTAAGGG
>CAKQCC010000029.1 GCA_934216625.1 uncultured Lactobacillaceae bacterium | reverse complement strand
TCTGGCGATAACGGACCGTTGCACTTGCAAGCTACTTTAACCCGGACGAAGTTCAACGAATTAACCTCTGATTTGGTTGATAAAACTAAGCAACCATTTGATAAGGCCTTAAGTGACGCTAATTTATCAGTATCAGACATTGATAACGTGATCTTAAACGGTGGTTCGACCCGAATCCCAGCTGTTCAAGCTGCCGTTAAGAAATGGACCGGTAAAGAACCGAACCATTCCATTAACCCAGACGAAGCCGTTGCTTTAGGTGCTGCTGTTCAAGGTGGTGTCTTGACCGGTGACGTTAAAGATGTCGTATTGTTAGATGTCACCCCGTTGTCACTCGGAATTGAAACTATGGGTGGCGTCTTCACGAAGTTAATTGACCGTAATACCACAGTTCCGACTTCCAAGACCAAAGTCTTTTCAACGGCTGCCGATAACCAGACCGGTGTTGACATTCACGTCTTACAAGGTGAACGACCGATGGCCAGCGATGATAAGAGCTTAGGCCAGTTCCAGTTAACTAACATTCCGCCGGCACCGCGTGGTGTTCCACAAATCGCCGTAACGTTCGATATTGATAAAAACGGGATCGTTAACGTTTCGGCAAAGGATAAAGGGACTGGCAAGAGTCAGAACATTACCATTAAGAACGCGAATGGCTTGTCCGATGCTGAAATTAAGAAAATGCGAAACGAAGCGAAAGAAAACGAAGCTGCTGATAAGAAGAAGAAATCCGCAGTTGACTTGAAGAATAGTGTTGATCAGTTAATCTTCCAGACTGATAAGACCAAGAAAGAAGTCAAGGGCAAGGTTTCTCAAGACTTGATTGACAAGGCTAACAAGGCTGAAGATGCTTTGAAGAAAGCTAAGAAGTCCGGCAACCTTGATGACATGAAAGCTAAGAAATCTGCTTTAACTAAACAGTTGCAGGCTTTGGCCGTTCAGCTTTACAAACACAAGGGTAGTAACGGTTCATCAAACGCAAACGGCAATCAAAATTCTTCAAATGACAATAAGAAGAACGGTGGCAATGGTAAAACCGTTAACGGTAATTTCCACACCGTTCACCATAACAAGAAGTAAATCGTTTAATTTAAATTAATGAATTAGCCAAAGTCTGAAGTTTGGACTTTGGCTTTTTGTTTAGATATGATATTATTTTGATTAGAAATCGAATTGGGGGTTAATTATGGATCCAAAACATTATTATCAGATTTTAGGCGTCCCGCATGACGCCAGTCAGAGTCAAATCAATCATGCTTATCGAGAATTAGCTAAAAAATATCATCCGGATATTAACCACGCACCGGGCGCTGCTAAAAAATTCACTAAAATTAACCAAGCTTACGGGGTGCTCGGCAATAAACAAAAACGTCAGCAGTACGATCAGTTCGGTTCTTCCGATGCTGGTGGTGGCTTCGGCGGCGCCGGTGCTGGTGCCGGCGGCTTTGGTAACGCTGGTTTTGGCGCCGGTGGTTTCGGCGGCTTCAGCGACATTTTCAACGACTTTTTCGGTGGCAACGCCGGGGCTCGAACCAGAAGACGACCGAATGCGCCACAACGCGGTCGTAATTTGCAATACCAAATGACGATTAGTTTTACCGATGCGGTGTTTGGTAAACACGATACGATTAGTTACGATCGGGAAGCCGAGTGCCCGACCTGTCACGGCACCGGTGCTAAACCGGGGACTAGTCCGCAGACGTGCTCGCGTTGTCACGGTACTGGTTACATCATAACCGTCGCGAATACTCCGCTGGGTCGGATGCAGAGTCAGCGGCCGTGCCCAGTTTGCCACGGCACTGGTCAGGAAATTAAATCGAAGTGCCCGACTTGCGGTGGTGCTGGCCGAATTCGTAAGAGTCATGAAATTGAAGTTGATATTCCGGCCGGGATTGACAACGACCAACAGATGCGGCTTCAAGGCCAAGGTGAAGCGGGCCTCCATGGCGGTGGCTATGGTGACCTCTTCATTGTTTTCAAGGTTCAACCTAGCCGGAACTTTAAACGACATGGCTCAGACATTGAGTATCACCAATCAATTTCATTTGCCCAGGCTGCGTTGGGTAGCCAAGTGAACGTTAAAGCTTTGGATTCGAAGAATAAGAGTGAAGACGGCGAAGTGCAACTAAAGATTCCTGCCGGTACCCAAACCGGTACGACGTTTCGCTTACGGAATTTAGGCATTCCACACATTCACAGTAGCCGGCGCGGCGATGAACAAGTGACCGTGACGGTTAAAACGCCTAAGCATTTGAATCATCAGCAACGTGAAGCTTTGAAGGCGTTTGCGGAAGCCAGTGGTGATTCGAATACCGGGAACGGTGGCTTCTTTAACCGAATGAAGCATTTTTAAAATTAAAATTTCACGTTAAGGAGCTAAATTGGTTCGATTTAGCTCCTTTTTTGTATTAAAATAATCTTGGGTCTATAATTATTACTTAAAAGGATCGAATAAAATGAATTTTAAGAAAATGCAGCAGCGCCAAAAGTATATTCGTAATTTTTCAATCGTTGCCCATATTGATCACGGCAAATCGACCCTGGCCGATCGGATTCTTGAACTAACCGATACCGTTGCCAAGCGGGATATGAAAAATCAGATTCTTGACAACATGGCGGTTGAACGTGAACGCGGGATCACCATTAAGCTGAATGCGGTTCAACTGACTTACCATGCCGATGACGGTCATGATTACGTGTTTCATTTAATTGATACTCCGGGGCACGCTGATTTTTCTTATGAAGTTTCTCGTTCGTTAGCCGCTTGTGAAGGGGCCATTTTGGTCGTCGATGCTTCACAGGGGGTTGAAGCTCAGACGATTGCTAACGTCTATCTGGCGATTAACGATAATTTGAAGATCGTTCCTGACGTTAATAAAATTGATTTACCGTCCGCTCAGCCCCAGAAAGTGAAAAAAGAAATCGAAAACGTAATTGGCATCGACGCTTCCGATGCGGCTTTAACCAGTGCTAAATACGGGACCGGAGTTAAAGCGCTAATGGAGAAGATCGTTCACGAAATTCCGGCGCCTAAAGGTGACGTTACCGCTCCGTTGCGAGCTTTAGTTTTTGATTCAGCTTATGATGATTATCAGGGGGTCGTTTTAAGCGTTCGACTTGAGAGTGGTTATGTTAAAACTGGCGACCGGATTGAACTAATGAATAGTAAGAGTCAGTATACGGTTACTGAGGTCGGGGTTAATTCACCGCGGCCGATTAAAAAAGATTACCTGATGGCTGGTGACGTTGGCTACATTACGGCCAGCATTAAAGACATCACGACGACTCGAGTCGGTGATACCGTCACTAAGGTCGATTCGCCGGCCAGTAAGCCATTACCTGGTTATCGGGAACGTCAGCCAATGGTTTATGCCGGACTTTATCCAACTAACAACAGTAAATTTGAAGAGTTGCGGGAGTCCCTTGAAAAACTAAAGTTAAACGACGCAGCGCTAGAGTTTCGACCAGAATCTTCGAAAGCGCTTGGGTTTGGTTTCCGCTGTGGATTCTTGGGCCTCTTGCACATGAGCGTGGTTCAAGAACGGCTCGAACAGGAGTTTAACATGAATTTGATCACAACCGCGCCTTCGGTTACTTATCGTGCGGTGCTATCTAACGGAAAAGTCAAAGCCGTTAAGAATCCGTATGAAATGCCTAACCCGTCCCAAATGAAGGCGATTGAAGAACCATACGTCAAAATTACGGTAATGGCGCCTAATAAGTACGTCGGAGCAGTCATGCGATTGTGTCAGCATCGGCGGGGCCAGTTCAAGACGATGCGATATCTCGATAAGTACCACGTTGACATTGTTTACCAGATGCCGTTGAGTGAAATTATTTATGATTTTTATGATCACCTCAAGTCAGACACTCGAGGTTACGCTTCTTACGATTATGAATTAGTGGGCTATCGAGCTAGTGACTTGGTTAAGATTGATATTTTGCTGAATGGTGACCGCATCGATGCCTTAAGTTTCATTTCACACCGTTCGTTTGCTTATCAGCGAAGCCGTGAGATGGTTAATAAATTAAAGCAACTGATTCCCCGCCAGAATTTCGAAATTCCGGTTCAAGCCGCAATCGGTGCTAAAATCATTGCTCGGGCCACGATTAAAGCTTACCGAAAAGACGTTACCGGTCCGCTTTACGGTGGTGATCAAACCCGAAAAGATAAACTGCTGGAAAAACAAAAGGCCGGCAAAAAGCGAATGAAAGCGGTTGGCAAAGTTGTGATTCCTCAATCAGCGTTTATGGCGGTCTTTAAGACTGACGAAGCTGAAAAAGGCGGTCGTTAAATTAAGTCCAGGATTAATGGAGTGAATTTAAGTGCAATTTATAATTAACGTTTTACCGAACGGTGGCTTTACCCCCAAAAAGATTAAGCAGTTTATTTTAAACATTGAAAATCAGCACTGTTCAAACGTTACGTTGGTTTTCAAGCGAACGGCTTCTTTAGATCAAAGTGCGATCCAGGTTATTAAACACGCCTTTATCAATACCGTAATTGTCGATCACTATCAAGACGTTCGTTTAGGTAACGAAACTAATTATTGGATCAATTTAGCGGTGACTGACTGCTTATTACCAAACGCGATTATCCAATGGGAGCAAGTCATTAAGCGGCATCCAGGCTCAGCAATTATTATCAGTTACTTACGAAATGATCAGTCATTGATTGCCCAGACTTCCGCAATTATTAAGCAAATCAGAGTTAATTCTCCGGTTGAATTGCAAACGGTAAAGGACGTGATGCGGTTACCGGTTACTGAATCATGGTATGATTTATCGTTTTCACAGCAGTTATCAATTTTAATGGGGCTTCAGAGCTATAACGTGATTAATACACTGAATCGCTTTCAGTGCTTAACTGATTTTCGGTTTGGTTCAAATTGTTTAATTAAAGTTTCTAAACGGCTTTTAAACCGATTTGATCACGGAATGCTTAGCCAAATCTTTAATTTTCTGTTGAATCAACCCGAAGCGGTTAAAATTAATTTACCGACCATCATCTTTAGCAATTTAACGCCAAAAGTTCGTTTGAAGTGGCTTAACGAAATGATTAAGCTGACTAATCAAATTGGTTTGTCAACTTTAAAGGATGATTACCGCAAATTTATTAATCACCAGGTTGTGATTTTTAAGAAATCAACGTCGCGCTCTTTCACTAACCATCGGGTAATTGAACGAATGGTCACTAAAGTTAATCATCAGGTTAAACAATTTTTGAAAGACTAAATTAGAAAGAATCTTATTGTTGAAATACAGTATCATTACTCCCTGTGGTCATAATGATTTAAAACGAATTCATGGATTATTGCAAAGTCTGGCGGCCCAGAAGTCGAATGATTTCGAATGGATTGTGGCTTGCGACGATTCTCAACTGAATTTGAAGACACCTTTCCCAAGTCACCAAATTCATTTTTCACCAACAACGGTTGGGGCTGCCAGGAACGCGGCGATTAAAGCTGCTCATGGTGATTATTTAATCTTCGTTGACGCTGATGATTATTTACTTCCGGGAGCTTTGACTGCTCTAAATCGAGTTTTATCAGTTACTCAGCCCAACTCCATTTTTGACTTGAACGTTTACAAAACTTATGAGCCCATGAATTCGGCACTTGAAACCGTTAAATCGTCTCGGGCCCAACCCGATTTCTTACCAGCTTGGGGTGGCCGGTTAAGGACTAAGCCCCAATTTCGCTTTTTTGATTACCAATTTTCTAATCGCCAGGTTGGAACTAATTTTCGGCTTTGGCTTCAACATCGCTATTGGGTGTACGACCAAGGTAATCGTTACTTTCAGTTAGGTCGCCAGTTAGCTTTACGGGGAAAAGTAATTCCCCGGCAGTTGTTGATTCACCATCAGCTTAAATTTAACGAACGAAATCCGCTGTATCCAAACGTTGACTTAATGTTAAAAGTTACGGAATTAACCGATCGACTGGTTAAATTGGGTGATTATTATTACGTTCGGGTCAAACACAACGACCCGATTAACGATCCTTCGCTTTCTCAACTTCAGAGGGGAAACCGCTGGCAGTTAAGGCTTAACGCTTGTCTTCGCGGGTGGCTTGACTTGAATGACCAGCTTTTGATGAATTACTTTGCCAAATTAGTGGTTAGAAAGATTAATACTTATTTATATCGGGCAGTTGTTTTTCAATTACCTTCGGTTGAGAATCACGTTACCGATACGTTGGTTGAAATTCAAAAATTCTTGCAATTAGTTGATACTTCAGCTTACGACGGAATTAATGTGGTTGACAAACGAACGCTTTTAGCGATCAGGAAGGGCGATTTTAAATTAGCCCGACAATTGATGGCAACGGTGGTCGCTTCACGAAATGTCCACAAATTAATTATCAATCATGGCCGGGGAATCACTAAAGATTCTTATTTATCGGCTTTTAAACGTGCACCGATTAATTCTCACGTGATCTTGTATGAATCATTTTTGGGTCGAAGCTATTCCGATAATCCGAAATACATTTATCAATATATCCAGAAACATTACCCAGGAAAATTTACCAACGTTTGGATTGCGGATGCTGATCATTTAACCAAAATTAAGCGTGATTTAAGAAACCAGCCCCACACTAAGGTAATTCGACGGTTTGGCTTCAAATACATGTATTATTTAGCAACCGCTAAATACTTTGTGTTTAACATGCGCCAGCCGAAATGGTTTATTAAACGACCGGGGATGCGGTTCCTGGAAACTTGGCACGGTACGCCGCTGAAGCAATTAGTGTTTGATATGAATAATGTTGCGGGAGCTTCGCATCTTTATAAAAAGATATTTTATCACCAGTCACGACAGTGGGATCATTTGTTAACCGATAATCAATATTCGTATGATATTTTCAATCACGCGTTCATGTATCCGAAATCAAGAATGGTTAAATCGGGATACCCACGCAATGATATCTTAAGTAACCCGCATCGGGACCAAATCGCCAGACGAATTAAGCAAAACTTAGGGATCCCGTTGGATAAGAAAGTGATTTTATACGCGCCAACTTGGCGTGATAACCAATTTTACGGTCACGGGCGTTATAAATACACTCTTCATTTGAAGATTGCTAAACTAAAACGTTATTTAAGCGATCAATATGTCTTGATTTTACGGACTCACTATTTTATTACTAACCACATCGATACTTCGCAATTTGGTAGTTTCGTTTATAATGAATCGAATTATGATGACATTGCGGAACTGTACTTAATATCGGATCTTTTGATTACTGATTATTCGAGCGTCTTTTTCGATTACGCAATTTTAAAGCGGCCGATTTTGTATTATGTATATGATTATTATCAATATGCTCACGTTTTGCATGGCTTTTATCTCAATATGCAACGTGATTTACCAGGACCGCTGCTTAAGACTAGTGATGAAGTCTTATCCGCAATTCAAAATATTGATTCAATTAAGAAAAAGTACGCTAGTCGCTACGTTAAATTTAATCACCGGTTTAATTCATGGGATGATGGTCATGCTGCCGCTAGAGCAGTGAAAATCTTGCTAAATCGTTAATTATCTGAGTGAAAAATTGATGAAACAAATTGATTTAAGCGTAATTGTCGCTTGCTATAACGTTGCTGATTATTTACGGCCGTGTTTGGATTCGTTAGCCCAAACAACCTTTCCTGATCAACGAATGGAAGTGTTAATGGTTGATGACGGGGCGACCGATTCAACTCCGCAAATTGTTGATGAATACAGTCACAAATACCCTAATTTCAAGGCTCTGCATAAACCCAACGGGGGACTCAGTGACGCTAGAAATTACGGACTTGCCCATGCTCACGGAATCTACGTTGCTTTTGTGGATGGTGACGAT
This sequence comes from uncultured Lactobacillaceae bacterium, assembly GCA_934216625.1. GTDB lineage: Bacteria > Bacillota > Bacilli > Lactobacillales > Lactobacillaceae > Acetilactobacillus. Next base: position 1,054 of record CAKQCC010000029.1, on the reverse strand, counting down.
CTTGTTCCACCGAATGCTTACACCGATTTAATGTACGCTGCCGAGGTTCATCATTCCCAAATTGTTTCTGGATTCGTCCGTCGGTTCGATAATTTAAGGGATACTGGATCTTACCTTCATCGATTTGCGATTAAAGATGATCATTTTTCGACCACGATTGACCAAACTCACAGCCTACTTTACGATACAACGGCTTGGAACAAAGTTTTTAATAAGCATTTTTTGGACCGAAACCATCTTAGGTTCATTAAAGGAATTCTTTACGAAGACTTACCGTTTTCGTTGGCGGCCCAATTAAAATCAAATAATAGTTCAATAATTAAAGCCGTAGTTTACGAATGGCGATGGCGACCGAATTCAATTACCCAGAGTCGGGGGGCGATTGATAATTTTAAGAGTCGAATTGCTTCACTAAATCGGTGCCGACGGGAATTACTGGCAGCTGGTTACCGGCCGTCAAGCAGTTTGTATCATGATTTTATTCATAAAATTTTATTGATTGATTTGCCAATTTTTCTGCAAGACACTGGGAACACCGAAGAAAGTTACGTTTACCGGATCCAAGAGCTAGTTTACCAATTCTTGAGGGACTGGCACCTTTGGGGATCAAAATTTTTTAATCATTTGCCGTTAAAGTTCCAAATTTTGTATTACGCAATTCGAATTGGTGATTTCGGTCTCCTGCGCCGGTTTACTTACGTTAAACGAATCGGTGGATTTCAGACTTCGCGATTCGGCAAACATTATCGTTTTGAAGCTCCCGAAGTTGGCAACGACGTTTTGAAACATTTGGACGTTAGTGACAACACCTTACCGATTAAGCAACGAATTAACCGAATTCATGTTGATCGTGATCAGCATTTAATTTACGGAAATGGTATGTTCAGATTTCGGCGGATGCGGTTATTTAAGCGGCACTTTAGTAATAATAACGTTAATGAGCAATTAAGCGCGACTTTGATTAACGTTACTAATCACCACCAGGTTTCGATTAAAATCGAGCGTCGTAAAACCCCACGCTATAAACGAATTTTACGCCCTAGAACATCTTGGA
>CAKQCC010000028.1 GCA_934216625.1 uncultured Lactobacillaceae bacterium | reverse complement strand
ATCAACTGATGTGCAATCACCAATTCGTGATCATCACCCGCACGTCCTAAGATAAATTGAAGTGACAAGCTATTCCTTCCTAGCTAAAAACAAAAACCGTCACGTCAGTTGACGGTTGATTAAATTATTTTACTTATTTTTGGGCAATTTATTATCAGCTAAGACTTGATTAATGTAGTAGTTAACCTCATCCAGGATTCCAGACATTGCCTTAGAATCCTGGGCTCGAGCCGCTTCGTTTTCACTGATCGCCCACATTGCTAGATCATCACTAACCGGGACGATGTCGCGAACGATCCGCATCGGCGTTTTGGCTGAACGGTGTTTTCTAATCTTTAAATAGCTTTGGTAATCAGTAATCATTCGAAAAGTTTCGTTAGTATCTGGATGATAAGATTCAAAAATCACGAAATGAGAATGCTTTTGCGCATCCCTTAATTGTGATTTGATTTCATCTAATTGTTCTGGAGTAATTTTAATCATTATTTTCACCTCGATTAACAATGGCAATTGACTGATTCAAATAGCGCTGATGAATAATCACGTCAAGCGCAATTCGAACCACGTTTTGCCTGCTGACCAGTCCGGCTGGAACCGGACGCCCCTCTTGAATTACGCTAACTGCTGAACGAGATCCGGGGACGATCCTGACCGGTCGCAAAATCGTGGAAGGAATTCCGGACTCGTCAACTACTTTAATTGCGTAACGTTGTTCATTCAAATATTCTTTAACGCTGCTAACGCCTGGGTAGTCAACAGTTCCCTTAAATTCTGAATTAACCCCGGCGTGCGAAAGCATCAAGAACTGGGTTAATGGCGGATGAACCTGACCGATGGCGTCGAATAACGCCTCAAAAGCTAAATCAACGTTCATCGGGCCCAGAAAAGAGGCGATCACGTTCTGATGAGCTAACGCCTTTACATAGTTTGAAGCATGATCCAGATCATTGGATTCAAGCATTACCGGCTGAAAGCCGGCTCGATCATTTAAAGCCCTATTGACAGCTTTAGCAATTGGATGTTGGTGTCCCAAAATTAGAACGTTTTTCACCGAATTTTCCTCCCACTAACGTTCTATTTTATCAGAATCAACGGTCATTTTTAAATCTAAAAAATCAATTTTAAAATTGGATTTAATAAACCAAAAAGATTATTATAATAAGTGATGAAACGCTTACAATTTCATCAGATTTAATTTTGAACTAAAATTAAAAGTGGTTAATCCACTCTTAATTAATAATTGCTTTATAAAGGAGTAACAATTCTATGAAGGCTTTAGTTTTAAAGGGCGTTAAGAACTTCCAAATCGAAGACATTCAAAAACCAGCCCCGAAACCAAATGAAGTATTAATTGATGCTAAATACGCCGGAATTTGTGGTACCGATAACGCGTTATACAACGGACTTCCGGGTTCTGCTCCAGCCGTTCCGCCGATCGTACTCGGTCACGAAGTTTCTGGAGTTGTTGAAGCCACTGGCTCCAAAGTCAAGGGCTTTAAAAAAGGCGACCGAGTAACGGTTGACCCGAACATCTATTGTGGCAAATGCCGTTATTGCCACATCGGCATTCCTGAAATGTGTGAAAACTTATCAGCCGTTGGTGTAACCCGCAATGGTGGTTTAGAACACGCCTTCACTGCTCCAGCTACTAACGTTTACCACGTGCCAAGTAACGTACCGCTAAAAGACGCCGCAACGACTGAACCAGTATCTTGTGCTTTACACGGTGTTAAGTTATTGCACACTTCTCCGTACCAGCGCGCCTTAGTGATCGGTGATGGCTTCGAAGGCTTATTATTCTGCCAGATCTTAAAGGCTTATGGAGTTCACGAAGTTGACTTAGTTGGTCGTCACGACGATAAGTTAGCTGAAGAACAAAAAGCAACCGGTGTTGACCACGTCATTAATTCAACGAAGGAAAAGATCCCGGCTAAATATGACATCACCGTTGACGCCGTTGGTTTACCAGCCACCCAAGAAGCTGCCGTTAACGCGACCGTTAAAGGTGCTCAAGTCTTGATGTTCGGAGTTGGCAAACCAAATCAGCACTTCTCCATGAATACTTACAAGGTTTACCAGAAAGAATTAACCATTAAAGGTTCTTTCATTAACCCGAACGCCTTTGTTGATTCATTAGCAATGTTATCCACCGGTGAAGTTAAAGTTGCCCCAATCGTTAAGAACCTCATCAAATTAGAAGACGTTTCCGACGCATTAAGTGGCAAGTACACTGGTAAATGTGTTGTCAAAATTGACGCTTAATTAAGAGGTTTTAATATGGCATTAGATAAATACTTTACTGGGGTTCAACACGTTGGGATTCCAGCTAACAACTTAGACGAAACCATCAAATTTTATAAGTCACTTGGTTTCAAAGAAGCCGGATTATTTAATAATCAAGGCAACCGCTGTGCTTTCATGAAGTACAACAACTTAATGATTGAAACCTGGGAAGGTGATCCGTGTGCAAACGCGGATGGTGCAATTAACCACATTGCGGTCAACTGCACCGATGCCGACAAGGCGTTTGCTGAAGCCAAAAAAGAAGGCTACCACATGTTAGATCAGCACGTGGAATCCATTCCAGCCTACTGGAAACACGGAATTCATTTCTTCAAGATCCAGGGTCCGAATCACGAAGCCATTGAATTTTGCCAAATTCTTTAATCATTAAATCAAACTAAGATAAACAAAAATCCCGTTCGTTTCGAACGGGATTTTTTATTATTAAATTAATTAATCCTCACCGTCGGTACCATTTCACCACGGCCTTGTTCGATGAGAACAAATCAGGTTTACCATTATGAACCCCAATTGCTTTGGTGATGTTGCCTAAAGTATGATAATAATAATGTTTATAATATTTAACTCGTAAAACCGTACCAAATTTAACGTGATCAATTTTCTTACGATTTAAGCTATAAAGATTAATGCCGCTTTTGCCAATTACCTTTAGGGCTTTAACCCGGTTCGAACGATAATAATGTGAATTATATTTAATTCTTGATTTTGAGTAATCAGAGTTCGGACTAACTTCTTGAATCGGTGAAGAATGGTCACGATTAGGGCCACCGATCCAAAACGCTTCCGGCTTATTAGTACCTTTAGGGAAAATTGAGGCATCGACCCTTTGTTTTAAGGTTGAACTTGGGTATCGGTCGGTGTATTGCCAGAGATCATAATGATAATTAGGATCCGGTTCAACTCCGTAATCAGCTACCCATAAACCATCGTACGCGTTACGAGTTTGGGGTTGAAAATGATTCATGAACGATAAATTACTGTATAAAATTGCGGGCTTACTCGTTAACTGATGAATTTCGTTTGCCCAAGCCTGGGTAGCTGAATCTAAACCATTTTTGGCGTGATTAGTTTCTGAATCATTAACGTAAAAATTTGCCTGCGGAGCTCGCTGGTAAAGAGCATCAGCTTCAGCCCTAGCCTGATCATCATTTGCATATAAGCTATAATCATAGGCACCATAGGGAACCCCGTGCGTATTCATTTCATTGGCACTGTGATTAAATTGTGGGTCGGTCACTAATCCACCATTTTCAGCCTTTAGGATTACGAACTGGGCTTCGTTCTTTAGTGCTGCGGCTTGCGGGCCAGAGATCTGGCCTTGCCACTGTGAAAGATCGTAAACCGGTCGAGATTGCGGTGAGTTAATCTGCAATTTATTTTCATTAGCCGATCCCGAGAAACCGGTGATTGACAAACAAACGCCAAGCGCTAAAGTAATCATTCCTAGCCAAACTGGCTTTAAATAATGATTAACCATATTTACAATTTTCCTTTTTATTTAAAATTATTTTAACTCTATTCTTATTTTAAGTAACTTTTTTTACAGATGAATTACAATTCAGTAACCAATCCACCATAATTTTATTTCAATGAGTTGCCTTTCGTAATATTGATTTAGTCGGCCCGTTCAGCCGATGAACTTTATGACCGTGGTCCCAAGTTAATTGACTTGAATCAGCTTCGGTATCAATCATTATGGTTCCCCGAGAATCCGGGACTGGCAAAGTATGAGTTTGCAAATAAGCAACAATTTGTCTGGCTTGTTGAACCGTTGATTGACGTTTTTGATTCACGTCATTCCCGTGAACGGTAATCGACCATTTACCCATATTAAAAGTTATGTAGATTTGACCTGCACCGCGATCTTCTTGGCCAACAATTTTGGAACCCAGATTAATCCTCGGAATTCCGGCTTCAGCGTTAGACTGATGACCTTTAATCTGACGTCTGATTTGGTGCATTGATCCACGATTTCGAACTTCGGAATTATCATGTTTTATATTGACGTTATTTTCACCTTTGTTCGAACGTCGCGAAGATCGATCAACTTTCGTCGAAGGCCGACGATTTGAACTCTGACGTGAGAGCTTTGGATTACCACAGCCGCCCAAGAAAATTCCGGCAACGATTACTGGAATCAATCTTGAAAGGAATTTAATTTGAATCTCCTTCTTTCCAACTAATACTATAACAAATTTACAGGGATTTAATTAAACTAATTCCGATCGCCATCAAAATTAAGCCCAAAACTTGTTTCAAAGTTGTTCGGCGTTTAACCGCACCGAGCCAGCCGAATTGATCAATCAAAAGGCCGCCAGCTAAATTACCAAAAAGCGTAATTGCAACCGTTGCTCCGGTTCCGATCAGCGGAGCTAAAAATGAATTGCCTAAAACGTAAGCTCCGCCAAATAAGCCGCCGAACCAAATCCACCAAGGATTATCGTGACCTAAAGCTAGTTTCAAATTGCTAAAGTTTCTTGTGAAACAACCTACACCGATGATTAAAATGACTGCTCCGGTTAAAAACGAAATAAACGCAGCGTGAATCGGTGAACGAAGAACTGAGCCGAGCTGACCATTTACCGCTGCTTGACTGGCTAAAGCTACCCCGGCCAATAATCCCAAAAATTGCCAAACCAGCTGTTGACCTGATTCTTTAGATTTCGAATGACTATGAATCAAAATTACTAATAACAATCCAAGCAGTAAAAGCAACGTGCCAAATAATCGAATCCAATCAAACCGAAAGACTGGTGAGCGAAACCAACCAAAATTATCAATCAGCATCCCCATCAAGATTTGGCCGAAGATCGGCAGCACCACCGTCTGAACAGAACCTAAATGTGGAAACAATATAATTGGGATCGTGCCCCCGATAATTCCGAAGACGCCACCGAACCAAATCCACCACGGTTGAGTAGTAAACAAACGCCAATTACCAAGCAATTCTGAAAACGGGATTTGTTGAATCAACGTCATTCCGCCTAGAAAAATACTTGCCACAATGAATGCCACCATGGCCGCTAGATAAGGCGATTTAACCTGACTCCGTAAATTAGAATTAACTGCGGTTTGAAGTGGAAAAATGATTCCAACCAAAATTCCGAGTAAAAATAGCAAATCAACTCATCCTCACTCTACATACATTACAAAATCGGCGAAAGTAACCGACTGAAACGTTGCTTTAACACTAGCCAATACGATTGATGATCAAACATTTCGGGAGTTTGCAGCTGGCTATCCCGAATATCTTCAATGAATAAATCAGTTAACTGGGCAGCAACCGATTTATCGTACATAAAGCAATTAATTTCAAAATTTAATTTAAAGCTACGAAAATCAAAATTGGCTGAGCCGACCGAAGAGAGCTTACCATCGACCACGATCGTCTTAGCGTGCATAAAGCCATTCTGGTAGTAATAAATTTTAATCCCTTCGTGAGCCAACCAATCGGCATAATATTGGGTAGCCCGATAAACAAAGGGATGATCCGGTTTACAAGGAATCATAATCCGAACGTCAACCCCTGACATGGTTGCCATTCGAAGCGCATCCAAGACGCTGTCGTCTGGAATCAAATACGGCGTTTGAATCCAGCAACGTTTTTGGGCCATTTGAATCATCCGAATATAGCCGTATTTAATCTGCTGCTTATCATTATTCGGCCCACTCGAAACGATCTGCATGTTAGTTTTACCATCAACGTTATTTAGCGGGAAATAATTAACTTTTCGGGTATTGTCAGTAATCAGGTGATGAGAATCGGTGACGTTCCAGTCCAAAATAAATTGAGCCTGTAAGCTGAAAACGCCCGATCCCATAATTCGTAAGTGAGTGTCGCGCCAGTTGCCAAACTTTTTGTGATTGCGTCCCAAATATTGATCACCAATGTTAAAACCACCAATGTACCCAATTTTGCCATCGACGGTTACGATTTTACGGTGGTCACGAAAATTAAGTCGAACGTCAAAGAACGCTGAATGAGTGTGAAGGAACGGCATCGCGTGTCCCCCAGCTTTGATCAACGGTTTGAAGAATTTTCGATGGGTGCCGATTGAACCTAAACTATCGTAAATCACCCGAATTTGAACGCCTTCTTTGGCCTTTCGAACCAGTAAATCCCGAATCTGACGGCCGATCCGATCGTTGTAAAAAGTATAAAATTCAACGTTAATGCTGCTGCGTGCTCGTCGAAAGTCATCAATCATCTGACGAAAAAGCGTAACCCCGTTCGTAAAAATCTGAACTTGATTTTTTCGTGACAGAAACGCCATGTCAGCATTCTGAAAAGTTTTCACCAAGCTCTTGGCACCGTAAGTTACGTCATCAGCAATCGCTTTTTTAGCGTTATTCATCTGGCTAATCTGCCGGTTCAGTAAACGATCCAATTTAAACATGCTGCGGGTCTGCAAGCGAAACAATTGCTTTTCTGGTAATTTTCGACCGACGAACGCGTAAACCGCGAAGCCAAATAACGGCAAAAAAATCAACACCATTAGCCAAGCCCACGTCGACGAAATGTCACGTTTACTTCTGAAAATTGTAATGATTGCGAATCCGGTGTTAATAATCACGATGATTTTAATCAGTAAATACCAATCGATACTATTCACCACTTTTCGGTTCAAGGTAATCAAAAACCGTACCAATTAAGTACGGTCAGGATTTTAATTATTCAAGATCTAAAATAATCAATTCAAAAAAGGTCCGAAATAATTAATTTAAAATACGGAGCTGCCATAGTCACTAGGCCAATCAGTAAAATAATCAAGAAAATGATTAAGCCGATCGATACCCAGTGCATCATCTTTAAATTATGCAAATCAGCCAACCTTCTCTAATTACAGTTTAATCCACGGCCGGAAACCGGCAGTAAACAGACCTAAAATAATTAAGATTACTAATAAAATTACGCCGATCCAGACGTCGCGTTTAGTAATTTGATTCTTGAAACGCTGAACCACCAAATATTCAAGAAAGCAGATTACCAAAAGTGAAAAGATTACCTTAACGAAAGCTAATTTAGGGTCTCGCATCCAAGCCAGCGGGTATAACCAAAGGCCGTCTAAAATAAAAATAATGTAAATAGTTCGAATTCCAATTACGAACGGTCGATAACCGCCCTTTTTCATCAAGTCCATTGTTAATAACGCAATTAGAGCTAGTGCTAAAATAATATGTAACCACAAAAACATCTAACCAAACTCCCTTTCAAAAATCTATTTTTTATTATACTATCTTGATTGCCCAAATTGCGAACAATAATCCAATTACAAACGTGATTAAAATGACCCAAACAAATTGCAACGTTAAATGATTTGATAGCTTGTTTCGAAACGCGTTTTCCAACAAGCCAATCAAGAACAAATCACAAATGATCATCAGAATCGTCCAAAATGCCGAAACGTACCAAGTCTTTAACGCAATTAAAATTTCGTCAGCTAGTAATAAATAATAACTAATTCGGGCCGGGATAAAATATCCCCGAAAACGGTGCTTTTTAAGCAAAGCAATTGTTGAAAAAGCAAACGCCAGAACTAACAAAATTATATATAAAAAGAGCATAAATTCCCTTTCTAACGTAACTAATCTGACTTAATTATAACATTTTCGTTCAAGTCAACTATCGCCAAACTAAAAAGTCCGTGAAGACCAGCCATTCGACTAATCCTCATGGACTTTTTCATTTATAAATTAACCTACTTTTCCTAAAAATTATTTTTAACTATTTATTATCATTTACGAACTTCTGAATGTGTTGAATCGCAGCTTTAATTTGCTCGATACTGGCGGCATAACTGATCCGCAAATGACCTTCGCCGCCGGGACCAAAGACGGAGCCTGGAATCACGCCAACGTGAGCCTGGCGAGCTAGCTGCAACCCAAATTTAAAGCTGTTCTGGGTAAACTGATCCGGAATCTTGGCAAAGATGTAGAAAGCGCCCTCTGGTTTCGGACTGGTAAAGCCGGCTTTGGCCAAGCCACTTCTCAGGATGTCACGACGTTTCTGGTAAACCGCACGCATCTTCGGGCCGTCATCAAAGCCGTGAGCGAAGGCCTCGGTTGCCGCGTACTGGGCGTTGGTCGTATCAGAAACCACAAGCGCTTGATGCACTTGATTGATTTTACTCATCAGTTTAGCGGGCCCGAACGCCAAACCAACTCGCCAGCCAGTCATTGCGTGGGATTTAGAAACTCCGTTAAAGACCACGGTCTGTTTCGGTAGCAACGTGCCCATGGAAACGTGCTTCTGATCATAAGTCAGATCGCTATAAATCTCATCGGTGATGCACAGGATCGGGTATTTCTTGATGACGTTCGCGAGTGCTACCAATTCTTTCCGGTCGTAAGTATTGCCGACCGGATTGTTTGGATAATTCAAGATGACCGCTTTCACAGTATCCTTATGAGCCTGAATGGTCCGGTCTAATTTCTTAGGATCTAGAACGTAATTATTATCCGACGTGTTGATGTAAACGATGTGGCCACCGAGTAGCGCAATATCAGGTCCGTAATCGGCGTAGATCGGTGACGGCATAATGATTGTATCGCCGGGATTAATAATGGTGGCTAACGTAGCGAAGATCGCTTCCGTAACTCCGGTTGTGGCGATAATCTGCGTCTTGGGATCGTATTTCATTCCGTATTTTCGGTTAAAGTATTTCGCGGCAGCTTTTCGCAACGGCATAATACCGGCCGTCGTAGTGTAATGACTCTTATTATCCTTAATGGCCCGAATGGCCGCCCGTTTAATATGATCCGGCGTATTGAAATCAGGTTCACCGATCGTCAACGGAATCAAATGCGGAACGTCCGCAATTTGTTCACTAAA
>CAKQCC010000027.1 GCA_934216625.1 uncultured Lactobacillaceae bacterium | reverse complement strand
GGCTAACGGTCGGTTGGTTCATCCTCATCTGACGCTGATTGGGGCGGTTAAATATCACGATCGACCCGGTTTTAATCGACTGGTGACACGTTATCAGCCCGGCATTATTTTCGAACTCATGAGTATCGCGATGCCGTTGACGTGGCTGATTTTACTGATCGTTGAAATGATCAGGTGCTTTTGGCCGCGGCTGTGGATGAAAATTTGGGTTAATCTTGATTGATTCGCCAACCGAACGTTTTCAGGTTCATCTTTCGCCTGGGCATCTTAGAAACGTAGGGATTTCCGGTTACGTAATAACGAAGCGGAACGTGGGTCCACTTGCCTTTATTGGGGACCCCGATTCGACCGGAAGCGCCGATTTTAGCGGGATGCTTAACCTGGCTGGAGTTTAAATCAAGCTTCATTCCGCTCTGGTTTAGTATCCGGGTATTTAAATTTAAGCTAATACCCATTGCCTGAGCTAGTTTGCCCGGGCCGTTCGTTAGGTTGAAACCGCTGGTGCGGCGTCGATGCTTCATAGCGAGGACGCCGTTTCCCGGCTGCGCCGCCCGGATCAAAACTCCCTGCGGTTCACCGACCGGCTGGGTAATGAAATTGAGCAGGTTAGACCCGAACATGGTGAAGACATAAATGGTACCGGGAGCCATGTACAGAGCTCGGTTCCAATGAGCTTTGTGATGGTGATAGGCGTGAGCAGCCTGGTCTTTAGCACCCAAATAGGCTTCCGTTTCAACAATCCAGGCGCTGGTGTGGCGGTACGTGAACCGCTTGCCAAGCAAATCTTTAGCAATTTTGGTGGTGGAACGATGATTGAAAAATTGATCAAGTTGATTAAGTAACTGCATTTGGTTTGACCTTCTTCGTTAGCATTTCTTGTTTATTATAACTTATTTAATTAATAGGAGCTGATCGCGTGCGTCATCATCGTCGTTTGCTCGGGGCCTTACTGGCAATTGCCGGTGCGTTCTGCTGGGGAATTCAGGGCCCCATTTCACAATTCTTGTTTCAATCGGCCGATTATTCACCAGAATGGTTAATGGGGGTTAAGGATTCAATTGCCGGAATTTTAATTTTATTGTTTACCGGCTTGGTCAAGCAACGCCCCGTTTTTTATATTTGGCACGACCGTCAGCATTTATTGACGTTCTTGTGCTACGCCGTCTTAGGTTTAGTGGCGGTCCAGTACCTGTACTTAGTAACGGTTCAGACCAGCAACGCCGGAACCGGGACGGTCTTGCAGAATTTGGGGACGGTCTTGATCGTAATCTTGACCATTGTGATTTACCACCGCTTTCCAACTAAATTGGAAGGCTTAGCGGTCTTGGTGGCGGTGATCGGCACTTGGCTGCTGATCACTAAAGGCGATCTGACCCGATTAGCGATTAGTCGGGCCACGTTAATCGCCGGAGCGCTGCTGATCGTTGCGGCAGCGCTACACACGATGCTGCCGGTTCCGCTGCTGAAAAAGTACCCAACTTCAATTTTAGTCGGCTGGGCAATGGTGATTGGCGGTGTGATCTTTACGATGATTCACCCGTTCTGGATTGACCCGCCTCGCTTGACTTGGGGAACGTTCTGGGGCGTCGCCTTCATTGTGGTCTTTAGTACGATGCTGGCGTTCATGCTGTTTATTTCAAGCTTAAAGTACGTTTCACCAACGATTGCCGGGATGTTGGATACTTTTGAGCCGCTGTCGGCAACGGTTGGTGCGATCGTCTTTCTGGGGACCAGCTTTAACTGGGCCGAAATTATTGGCGGCCTTATGATTTTAAGCGTTGTGTTCATTCTGGCGTTTGATTCTCGGTCAAATTAGCACTCTTTTCGATGATTGATAATCTCTCCTTTTGTGTTAAGATTAGATATGTAAGCGGTTTTATATGCATGGGAGGAATTTATTAATGGATCGAGTCTTAAATCCCCAAAAGAGTAAAGACAACCTTTTGAGTAAAGTCTTAAAATCGTTGGTGTCTTTACTTGGTGTAGTTTTCATTGGTTTAGGAGCCACGTTCCTGAAAATGGGCCACGTGGGTCTGGATCCGTTTACGGCTTTAAATATTGGAATGTCTAATCATTTAGGCATTAGTTTAGGTACTTATCAGTTAGCGGTTAACGTTGTCATTTTTGTTTTTATTCTGTTCTTGGATCGAAAACAAATCGGAATTGGTACTTTATTTAACATGGTTCTAGCTGGTTACGAGATTCAGTTCTTCTCGGTCGTTTATGAGCACCACGTTGCCGAAGGAATTCACATTCCGTTGATCATCGTCGACGCAATTATCGGGATTTTACTGTTTACGCTCGGGACTTCGCTTTACATGTCGGTTGACCTGGGGGTTGCCCCTTATGACGCGATTGCCCCGGTGATTGTTGAGAAATTCCCGAAAACTAAGTATCAATGGGTGCGCAGCACTCAGGATATTTTATTCATGGTTTCCGGATTCTTGGCCGGCGGTGACGTTGGGGTAATGACCATCATCGTTTCGTTCTTTGCCGGGCCGTTGATTAACTTCTGGAACATTAACGTCAGTCGCGGTCTGGTGGACCAGATCAATCGCTTCAGTAAGCAAGACAAGAAGATTCATCACGTTGGCACCGGGATTGCGAACGCCGGAAAATACGGAGTAATTTTGACCCGGTCAGCTTACCGGCACACCAGTTTTGTCCAGCAGCACATGTCCGGATATTCGGATGCTGAGATTCAGGAAATGATTCGCCGGACCCGGAACAGTCTGCGTCGTAACGCAATGGTTCGTCATACGATTGACCGCCGTTATGATTCACTGCTGATGGAAGCTGGTCGACGCCACATTAATGTTTAGTCGACTTGCAATCGTGGTTAAAAAGAATTAATCTTAGTATAAATTATTGAGATTAGCGAAAGTCGCACTAGCTGAATAGTGTGACTTTTTTGAGTTTTAAGGATGCCAGAAAATGAGACCAACCCGTCACGCTAATGTTCATCACCAGTCAAAAGCTGAATTAATCGGGATTAATCTTTTATCATACCTGATTTTCTTAGCAATTGCGTTGCTGATTATTGCTCCGCAGATCAGCCACCACGTTTTTATTGCCGGAGTCGATTCAACGTTTCACATGAACCGGTTTTACGAAACCGCAATGCAGATTAAAACCGGTCATTTTAGTTATTTCCAGTCAATCTTTGGCTTTTTCCGAACCGGGCGGATCGTTAACGCTTTTTACGGTCCGGTAATGGCTTATTTGAGCGGCGGCTTATTATTACTGTGCAAGAACTGGTTTAATTTTCAGGTGGTTGAATCGTTGCTGGTGCTGTCGCTCAGTGGCTGGTCCATGTACGTTTTGTGCGTTAAAAACGCCGTTCAGCGCTGGGCTTCGTTAGTATTAGCAACGCTATACATGACTTCCTATTCGGTCAGTGTTTGGGTTACGGCCCAGGAATTTACTGGCTGGGGAGCGGTCTTTTTGCCGCTAGCGGTCCTTTGTGGGACCAGGATGCTGGCGACTCACCAGATTAAAGTGATTCCGCTGGCGCTAGTTATGACGTTGATCGTTCAGACCCATCTAATCAGTTCACTACTCGCAATTTTAGCCTTAATCCCGATGTTTGCGGTGGGGTGCTGGCGTTCGAAACACCCCGCTAAAATGATCGGCAACGGTTTTAAAACCGCGGCGCTGACGGTCCTTTTGAGTGGTAACGCCTGGGGCTGCATCGTTAACATGTTTACCACCAACCGGATCATCCCGATTTTTCCCCAGAACCAAGTCCGAGCAAACGCGATTGGTTGGGGTGGCTTCTACGTTAATTATTTAGGAATGATTCTGACCCTGATTACCTTGTTGGTGATCTTTGCGCTCATAATTTGCTGGCGCCGGTTTGATTACCAATGGAAAACGGTGGCGATTACCGGGTTGACCTTTTTGTGGATTTCGTCACGCTGCTTTCCGTGGGCCTGGGTTCACCGAACGATGCCGTGGTTGACCAACGTAATTCAATTTCCCCGTCGGATACTGGTGATTGCTGTGATCATGATTTTACTGGCGTTTGGTGAAACCTGCTCGACACCGCTGCGGTTTTCGTTTCAGCATTTTCACGGTTTAAATCCGCAGCTGATCAAAAGCGGTCTTTTATTACTGCTGCTAATTTTTTCGGTCGGCAGCCTGAGGAGCTACATTAACGGTGAGGTTCAACAATTTTGGTCGCCCCGGGTCCTAAATCAACCGATGGGCGTCGTTCGGGTTGCTAAAGTTACTCCCCAGCACCTTCGCAATGATTATTATTCGACTGATTTAAAACGCGCCGTGGTTGACGTTGATAAAGAAACTCCGGATTACTTGCCGTCGAGTGCGCCGCTGACCACGAATCAAGATTATTACCGGATTCATCCTTATTATCTCGATCGGGTTCAATTTGACGTCCCCAGTCACCTGGTTCATCGCCAAATTTACGGTCGTAATCAGTTAATCACTAGCTGGGACTGCCGATCCGCGAGGCCACGGCGACAAATTATTCCGGTGGCGGTTTATCACCAGTCCCAGGTTTACATGAACGGTCGTTTGCTGAAGCATCCCCGCATTACGAAGGCGGGGGCGTTAATCGCGAAAGCCCGGCCCGGTCGGAACGTCGTCAGCTTAAAGTACTTTCCGGACTTTAGTATGGATGTGATTATGGGAATTACGGCCGTGACCTGGATTTTACTGCTGGCGAAGTTGATTTGGGCCCGAAAACGTTGAAAGGAATGGTTGCATGAAAGCTAAATACCGGGTTAATCGTTACGTCGGGGTAGTGCTGACTGCTGACCCCAACGGTAACTACGTAATTAAACGGGACCGCAATCATGGTTTTAAACTTAATTTGTGGCGGACCGGTCGACACACCAAGGGCCATTTTAAGAAAATCGGTCAAGTGTTCTTGACCGAAAACGCGCTTCGGGTTGCGGTAGTTGATTACGCGCCGGTAAAGTACAGTCGCCGTCACCGCTACACACCTTTACAACGCTTTACGACGGCTTTCGTTAGCCCTAAATTGATTCAAGTTGCTAAACAAAAAAGCCTTAATTCTTAATGAATTAAGGCTTTTTAATTTGAATTTGGATTGATTGATTACTTTTTGAGTAACTTTTCGGCGGCTGACTTGACGTCATCATCTTTCATATCTAAGTATGGAGCCATCTTGTCAGCGGTCTTCATGGTGTCATGGTCATCATTTTCCATATAGTGATTCCATAAGGCATCACGAACTGGAATATCGGTCTTAGCCCAATCATAAACCTTGTTCATTGGTTTGTCTAAAAGGGCGTTATTTTCGAATTTTTTATCTAATTCTTCAGCTTTAGATTTATCCATAGCCATATTATTTCCTCCTTCATGAACAAAATCTATCTATAATTATAATACTAAACCACGCGAATGTATATGCTTATCGTCTGGTTTTGTTAATTATCGCGGTTTGATTGCCGTTAGTTTTAGGATTTGATATTACGAAAACATTAGTAATCGTTTCACATCCTCGAATCAAGGATTCCTATACTCAGTCGTTTTTGAAGAACGCCCAGTCTGATTTTGATCAGGTGACCTGGCACCCCCTTGATCAATTATACCCGGATTGCCGGATCGACGTTACCCACGAACGCCGTTTATTAATAAATTACGACCGGATTATTTTTCAGTTCCCGCTCTATTGGTATAGTGCCCCGGCGCTTTTGAAGCAATGGGAAGACCAGGTTCTGAGTCGGCGCCTCGCTAACGCTAACCACGGCGGGTATTTACGTCATAAACAGTTTGGCCTGGTGGTCACGTTGGGGTTACCGCTCAAAAGTTATCAAGCCGGTGGCGGTGAACACTTTAGCCTGTCGACATTGCTAACCCCGTACCAAGCGGTCGCAAGGCGAGCCGGGATGCACTACTTGCCACCGTTCTTGATTGCCCAGTTTTTCTACCAAACTCCCGCTAGTGAAGCTAAAATTCTGGTTGACTACCAGAATTATTTAACGAATCAGCACCCGTTTAACTTTAGATCCCGGATCCAGTGGGTCCTTAAACAGCTAAAAACGTTAGCGCCCGCTTCGCCGACTCACCGGATTATTTTTAGGTCCGTTTTGGCCCAGATTCGCCGAAATCAACGCCAGCTTGATGATCTAAAACGCCAGGTGAATTTAGCAAAAAGGAAAGATGATGAATAATGGACACCCAGCAGTGGCTGCTCCAGCAGCTAAATCACGCAATTAAACACCAGCCGAAATTTAAACCGCGGGCTTTACTGGAACGCACTCGTGACCTGGTAATCGAACAGGACCAGCGAATTAGTCAAGCTCGTCAGGAATTAGACGGTCGAGCGTGGGATCACCGAAAGTGGTGATTTGTTTAATTTAATTATGTGTATTATAATTGAGTAGAATTAATTTATTGAAAAATATAAAGGAGAAATTAATCATGCGTGAATGTCATCCAAATGGTGTTCAAGGTCGTCGTCCGATTAATCACCATAAAAACGAAAGAAAACAGGCCCGGATTGCTAATTTGAAACAAGCTTTACGAACTGATTTCAAAAAGTAATTCAGTATTTTTGTTAATCCAGTTAAGTTATTAACTGGATTTTTTGTTTATTACATCAATTATGGCTAAAAAATATTACGCAGTTCGCCGGGGACGGCAAACCGGGATCTTTACCGATTGGCCAACGACTCAGCGAATAGTTAGTGGCTTTTCAAATCCCGTTTTTAAAGGCTTTCAAGATCGTCAGGCGGCCGTAAGGTTCTTGCACCCGAATCGAACCGTTTCGCATTCGCATTCAATCGTAGTTTATACCGACGGGGGTTCGAGGAATCACGGTAACCATCGCCATCAGCACGTTTTATCGACCGACCGAAGCGCCTGGGCCTATCTGGTTAAAATTGGCTCACGCCGCAGTTCTGGGACCGGTGCCGAGTGGGGCGCCACCAATAACCGCATGGAAACGATGGCTCTAGTGAAAGCTTTGGAATTTTTACTCCGGCACCACCTTAATCGGCAAGCAATTTTAGAAGTGGCGGATTCCCGCTACGTCTTGAACGTTTTGACGAAAGGGTGGTTGGCGAGTTGGCGGCGACGTGATTGGCGGCTGTCAAATGGTCAGCCGGTCAAGAACGCCAGCTTGTGGAAAGTAATGGCCCGGTTGGTTAAAGCGTTTCCTAATTTACGGTTTAAATGGACTAAGGGTCACGCTAATAATACCGGCAATAATTTTGTTGATCATTTGTTGAACCGCACGATGGATCAGATGAATCGCAAATCGTTAGTCAAACCCAAACGGGCACGTTCTGAATCGAAAAATAAGGTTCCAAACGGACCCGACTCGGTTGAAGAGATTAAGAAAAGTTTGAAGCGGTTGGGCTATTTAAAAGATTAGGTTAGTAATTTATGAAGGTGTCAACATGTTAACTGAAAGAGAAAAAATGACGGCGGGCAAGCCTTATAATCAGTACGATGCTGAATTGCAATCTCGCCGGAAGTACATTCGTCAAAAGTTAGGTCAGATTAATTTCCTGACCGATAACGAAGAACGAAACCACGAGTTAGCCAATTTGTTTGGCAGCTGTGGTAAAAATTTGTTTATCGAAACCGGAATTGAATTTGATTACGGCTACAATATTCACATCGGCAACCGGTTTTACGGCAATTATCATTTGACGTTGCTGGATACTTGTCCGATCACAATCGGCGATAACTGCTACCTGGGCCCTGACGTTGGCCTGTACACTCCGGTTCACCCAATCGACCCGAAGCAACGGGAAGACGACGTGGAACTTGGTTTACCCATTACGATTGGTAATAACGTCTGGATGGGTGGCCACGTGACGATCCTGCCGGGCGTTAAGATTGGCGATAACGACGTGATCGGTGCCGGCACGGTAGTGACTAAGTCATTCGGCCCCAATGTCGTGATCGTGGGTAATCCCGGCCACGTGATCCGTAAAATTAATCCTGATCATTAGTCGAGCTTTAATTCGAATCCTTAGGGGGTCAGATTGGCCCTTTTTTGTTTGCTCGGGGAATGTGTGTAATAATGTTCTTGTAATTGATCCCATGACAAAATAAATGAGGAGTAGAAGTAAGATTTTAAAAAGTAAACGAATTGATAAATTAGTGTTTATTCCAACCGTAATTCTGTTTTGCGTGATCAGCGCAATCTTGATCGCCGGTGGTTCATCACTGCAAGGCTTTCTAAGCTCAATCTTGCACTGGATCACGACCGAAATGGGTTGGGGTTACATGTGGATTTACGTAATTAACTTCATTTTCTTTGTGTATCTTCTAATTAGCCGCTACGGAGGCATCCGGTTCGGTTCTGCAAAACAAAAGCCGGAATACAGTACGTTCCAATGGGGCAGCATGGTTTTTGCAACCGCCATTGACGCCAGTATTTTAATGCTGAGTATTGTGGATCCGCTGCGCTATTTGCAGCAGCCACCGTTTGGAGCGAAGCCTTATTCGGTAACGGCCTATAACGTTTCGCACATGTACGGCCAGTTTAACTGGGGCCCGATGGCCTGGTTAATGTTCGCGGCCCCCACGATCGCGATCGGCTACGTCATGTATAATAAGCATCGCAAGGTCCAGTCGTTGAGTAACGCCATTACCGTTCTGGATGGTCAGAAGCCGTGGAAACGGGCGTTGCGTCAGATCGTTGATATCGTCGTGGTCTTCGGTATCATGGGCGGTGTCGGTGCCAGTGTCGGCTTAGAAATCCCGGTTATTTCAAAAACTCTAAGTATGTTGACCGGAATCCGTGATAATTTAGGCCTGAAAAGCGAATTGTTCGTGATTCTGTTCATTATCTTTTCGATTACGGTCTTTAAAGGCCTGAAGGGCGGTATTGATAAACTCAGTAACGCCCACATCTGGACCGCCATCATTTTTCTGGCGATTATTTTAATCGTCGGGCCGACGGTTTACATCTTAAATTCCGAGACCAGCAGTATCGGTTTGTTGATTCAAAAGTTTATCCCGATGAGTACCAATACGGTTCCGAACGGGACTCCCGGAATTGCCCAGCAGGAAACGATTTTCTACTGGGGTTGGTGGTTAAGTTACATGCCGTTCATGGGACTGTTCATCGCCCGGATTTCACGCGGCCGAACCATTCGCCAGGTCTTGATCGGGATGCTGACGTTCGGAGCGCTCGGTTGCATGAGCTTTTACGCCATTTTGGGTGGCTACTCACTCTGGCTGCAGAAGACCGGGGTCGTGAATTTAGTTCACATTCTGAATACCCAGGGCCAAGCAGCCGCCATTGCGGCCGTAATTTCAACTTTGCCGTTAAAGATGATCATGTTCGCGATTTATTGTGTGTCTTGTTTTATCTTTCTAGCCACCACGATTTCCAGTTCGGCGTTCGTCCTGTCGTCGTT
>CAKQCC010000026.1 GCA_934216625.1 uncultured Lactobacillaceae bacterium | reverse complement strand
TAAATGTCTATAAGCGTTCCGGTCATTGGGCCCACTATCGGGATGACATGTTCCCGCCGATGAAGATGGATAACGGCGAATGGCTTGAATTACGACCGATGAATTGCCCAAGTCACATTCGCATTTACAACCAGCACATTCGTTCCTACCGTGACTTGCCAATGCGGATCGCTGAATTAGGGATGATGCACCGCTACGAAAAGTCCGGAGCTTTGAACGGTTTACAACGGGTTCGTGAAATGACCTTAAACGATGGTCATACGTTCGTTGCTCCTTATCAGATTCAGGACGAATTCAAACGGATCCTGAAGTTAATGATGGACGTTTATCACGACTTTAACATTGATAACTATCACTTCCGCTTGAGTTATCGTGACCCGAAGAATACCCAGAAATACTTTAACGACGATGCTTTGTGGCACAAGTCCCAGAGCATGTTAAAGGGTGCCATGGATGATTTACACTTGCCATACGTTGAAGCTGAAGGTGAAGCCGCATTCTACGGTCCGAAGTTAGATGTTCAGACCTACACGGCTTTGGGTAACGAAGAAACTTTATCCACGATTCAATTGGACTTCATGTTACCGAAGCGCTTTGACTTGCATTACATCGGCAAAGATGGCAAGCAGCATCGACCGGTCATGATTCACCGTGGCATCGTTTCCACGATGGAACGCTTTGTTGCTTACTTGACTGAACAATACAAGGGTGCTTTCCCAACTTGGTTAGCTCCGCACCAGATTCGGATCGTTCCGGTTAGCATGGACAAAGACGGCGACTATGCTAAACAATTAGACCGGAAATTCAAGAAACTTGGCTTCCGTTCCCAGTTAGATAACCGAAACGAAAAGATGAACTACTTGATTCGGGATGCTCAGACCCATAAGATTCCGTACACGATTGTCGTGGGTGATAAAGAAAAGGGCTCTCATCAAGTTTCAGTTCGTGAATATGGTCACCAGAACAGCCAGGAAATGAACTTACCGAGTTTCTTAAAGATCATTAAACACGATATTGCTACTTATTCCCGAAACGAATAATTAATTGACATTCTTAAGTCATTCATTTATACTAATAAATGTTAATGATAGAAATGAAGTAGAAGTGTCCCGCTTCTCGCCTTGTGATTTTAATCGCCGGGCCACATGATTTCTAAGAAATCGTTTATTAGTCAAGATGATGATTAGATAGCGGGTACTTTTAGGTATCCGCTATTTTTGTTTATTTGGAGGTGGACTATTATACGTAGACGTCGGAATAATCGCATGATTGTTAATCAGCGAATTCGAGCCTATAAAGTTCGTTTAATTAATCAAAATGCCGAACAAGTTGGGATCGTTAGGACTCGAGCCGCTTTACAGAGTGCTAAAGATATGAAGCTGGATTTGGTGCTAGTTGCTCCGCAAGCTCATCCGCCGGTTGCCAGAATTATGGATTACGGTAAGTACAAGTTCCAACAACAGAAAAAAGCTAAGAAAGCTAGAAAACGGCAGCGAACCGTTAGTATGAAAGAAGTTCGGTTGAGTCCGACCATTGATACTAATGATTTTAACACCAAGAAAAATCAAATCGAGCGTTTCTTGAAGAAGGGCGCTAAGGTCCGGGTCTCAATTTGGTTTAAGGGCCGTTCAATTACCCACAAAGAAGTGGGCCGGCACGTCTTAAACCAAATGATTGATGGTCTAAACGGAAAAGCGCGGTTGATTCAACGGCCGAAAATGGATGGTCGCAACATGTTCCTAATGTTTGCTTCCGTTGATCAGAAGAAAAAGCAATAAATTGGATAATTATTGAGGAGGAAAATAATATGCCAAAGATTAAGACTAATCGTGCCATTGCTAAGCGTTTCAAGCGAACCGCAAGTGGTAAATTAAAGAGTGGTCACGCTAAGACCAGTCACCGTTTTCATGGTAAGACTAAGAAGGAACGCCGTCAGTTACGGGGAACCCGAATGGTTAACCACACGATTTCTAAGAAGTATAATCATTTATTACACAAGTAAATTCGTAATTTGAATTAGGAGGAATTGCTATGCCACGAGTAAAAGGTGGAAGTACCACTCGTCGTCGCCGGAAACGGATTTTAAAAGCCGCTAAAGGTTACTGGGGTGCCAAGCACGCACTGTTTAAGACTGCTAAAGATCAAGTAATGAAGTCACGGGAATACGCTTTCCGTGATCGTCGAAACAACAAGAGCCATTTTCGCAGGTTATGGATTACCCGGATCAACGCTGCTGCACGTCAGCAGGGCTTGAGTTACAGCAAATTCATGCACGGCTTAAAATCAGCTAAGGTTGCTGTTAACCGGAAGATGATTGCTGATCTGGCCATTAATGATCCAAAAGCTTTTGCTGCTTTAGCAAAGAAAGCTAAGCAATCACTGTAATTAGTGAAAAGTTAAGAGTAAAATGAGCTTTTGCCTAATTAGAGGTAAAAGCTTTTTTGCTATCAATTCGGTTAGTTAGATCGGACTTATTATGATCGAAAGATTTCAGCCAACTTGGCTTCTTAAAACGATTTATCGGGTTTCACCCCGAAAATTAAAGGCAAACGGGATTACCGTAATTTTATCGGATCTGGATAACACTTTGATTGCCTGGAATAACCCGAACGGGACCCGTCAATTGATGCGCTGGAATCGGTTCTTGAAGCAGCACCATATTTTATTGGTCGTGGTCTCTAATAACACGCACCACCGGGTCGCAAACGCACTCGCCGGGTTAAAGATTCACTTCGTTAGCTGGTCGTTGAAGCCGCTGTCGTTTGGGATTGGTCGGGCTCTACGTCGGTACCACATTAAGCGGTCCCAGGCGGTAATGGTTGGTGATCAGTTGATGACTGACGTTTGGGCAGCTAATAATTCCGGGATCCGCAGCATTTGGGTTAAACCACTGGTTCGCACCGACAAGTGGGATACCCGGATTAACCGGTTCTTTGAGCGCCGAATTTATCGTAAATTGAAAAAGAAAAATCGTCAGGCAATGGTCTGGCAAGGAGATCTTTATTAATGAAACATGATGATCAATTACGCTGTATTGGTTGCGGAGCGCCCATTCAGACTTCGGATCCACACCAGCTGGGTTACATTCCCAGATCGGCTTACGAAAAGAACAAAGCCAGTGGTAATTTCTATTGCCAGCGTTGCTTTCGGCTTCGCCATTATAGTGAGATCGCTCCGGTTAATTTAACCAGTGATGACTTTCTGAAATTACTGAATCAGATTCAGAACGCCAACGCACTGGTGGTTTACGTGGTGGACGTCTTTGATTTTAACGGCAGCTTAATTTCCGGAATCAACCGGTTCGCAGGTCAGAATCCGGTGATGCTGGTTGGTAACAAGGCTGATTTACTGCCGAAGTCTTTAAAGACCAGTCAACTCAAAGATTGGATGCGCCAACGGGCTAACGAGGCCGGCATTCGTCCGATTGACGTTGAATTAATTTCGGCAAAGACTAACCAGGGCGTCGATCATTTTCTGAACGTGATCGATCGAGAACGTCGTCACCGTGATGTGTACGTAGTCGGGGTAACTAACGTTGGTAAATCAACGCTGATTAACCAGATTATTCATCAACATACTGGTAACCGAGAATTGATCACTACGTCCCGGTTTCCGGGAACGACGCTTGACCGGATTGAGATTCCGCTGTCAGACGGGAAGAAGATTATTGATACACCGGGGATCATTCATTCAACCCAAATGGCTCATTGCCTGAAGGGACAGGATCTGAAGGTGGTCGCACCTAAAAAGCGGATTAAGCCCCGTGAATACCAATTAAACCCTGGTCAAACCATTTTTATGGGTGGCGTTGGCCGTTTTGATTATTTAAAGGGCCCGCAGAAGTGCGGGATTACCGTCTTTGTTGATAATCAGCTGGTGGTTCACCGAACTAAGTTGGCGAACGCCCATGATTTTTATCACCGGCATTTAGGTGAGATTTTGACGCCGCCTAGTCAAAAATACCTGAAGAAGTTCCCCAAACTTTCCAGAAGCCAGTTTAAGAC
Source organism: uncultured Lactobacillaceae bacterium (assembly GCA_934216625.1). Classification (GTDB taxonomy): domain Bacteria; phylum Bacillota; class Bacilli; order Lactobacillales; family Lactobacillaceae; genus Acetilactobacillus. The sequence continues at coordinate 5,448 of CAKQCC010000026.1, read as the reverse complement.
CACGTTTCGGAGTGACCTAGTGATTGAAGGCTTAGGCTGGGTGACGATTCCAGCTGGAACCGTGATTGCCGGCTGGGCGCCGAAAGGAATTTCGGTTTTAATCCGTCGATCAATGATTTAGTAAAAGGTGATATAGTGCAATTACGCGGTAAGCAAAAACGTTATTTACGTTCGCGTGCTAACCAGATGCGAGCCATTTTTGAAATCGGCAAGCAAGGAGTTAGTACCCGTTGGCTAGCGCAGTTAACGAACGTCTTGAACAAACGGGAATTGGTTAAAATCAAAATTTTGCCGAATTCTGGTGAATCAGTGAGTGACGTTCGGAAGTTTATTCAGACCCACAGCGAAATTCAAGTAGTTCAAAAATTGGGTAAAACGTTATTACTTTTTAAACCTGCTCAGCAAGCTAAATATCAGAAGATTTCACAAATCGTGGCTAAAATGTAGGTGATTCAATGAAGCGAACGGTAATGACCCCCAAGGTTAAGGAATTAAACGAAATTATTGAGAACATGCCGAAGCGCCGGATCGGGATTATGGGTGGAACGTTTAACCCGATTCATAACGCCCACCTGTTGATTGCCAATCAGGTTCAAACCCAGTTAGGCCTAGATCAAGTTCGTTTTATGCCCGATGCGGACCCGCCGCACGTTGACCGTAAATTCGCGATCGATGCTCACGACCGGGTGCAAATGGTCAAGTTAGCGATTCGTTCGAACCCTAATTTTAAACTGGAATTGGCCGACGTGAACCGTGGCGGTCGCAGTTATAGTTATGACACCATGTTGGAATTAACTCGTCAGCACCCCGAAAACGAATATTATTTCATTATCGGCGGTGACATGGTGGCTTATTTGCCCAAATGGTACAAAATTGACCAATTAATGCGACTGGTTCATTTCGTGGGGGTCAAACGTTCCGGTTACCCAATCGATTCTAAGTATCCCGTCATTTGGGTTGACGTACCGTACGTCAACATTTCTTCAACTTTGATTCGACGCAAGATTCGGCAGGGACAATCGATTCGTTATTTGGTCCCGGACGCCGTTAGAAAGTATATAAAGGAGCACCAGCTTTATTTCTAAAGTAATTTTAAAATATCACGAAAATTTAGTCCCAGATAACAGTCGTGATGAATTATTGAAAAAATTGTCGCAAGCGTTGCGCAAACCTCGTTTTGATCACGTCCAGCGGGTTGAACAGATGGCGATTAAACTCGCCCGGCTTTACGGTGAAGACGAAGAAAAAGCTAGCATTGCTGGTTTAGTTCATGATTACGCTAAACAGCGGCCGGCGAAAGATTTTATCGCGGCCATTAAAAAGTACCGAATGGACCCGATTTTACTGCATTATGGCAACGCAGTCTGGCACGGAATGGTCGGCTGGCATTTTGTTCAAGATGAACTCGGCATTAACGACGTTGATATTTTGGATGCCGTTCGTTACCACACGGTTGGCAATCGCTACATGACTAAACTTCAGCAGATCGTTTACATGGCCGATTACATTGAAATGGGGCGCAGTTTTCCGGGGGTTGATGAAGCCCGAAAAATTACGTTTAAGAATCTACAGGCCGGTGTCGCTTACCAGACTAAGCATACTTTAGATTATTTGATTCAGAATAACCAGAACGTTTTTCCGAAAACTCTGGACACTTACAACGCCTGGGTGCCGCAGTCACACGTTAAATAGGGGATGAAAAAATGAATAGTGATCAGATTTTGAAATTGGCGGTTCAAGCCGCTGATGGCAAACGAGCCAACCGAATTGTGGCCTTAAACATGCAAAAAGCCAGCTTACTGGCTGATTACTTCTTAATTATGGACGCGACTTCACCACGCCAAGTTAAAGCGATCGCAAACGCCATTATTGAAACGGCCAAGAAGCACCAAGTTGATGTCAACGAAGTCGAAGGCTTGAACGAAGCTAAATGGGTTCTAATTGACCTGGACGGCGTAATCGTTCACGTCTTCACTCACGAAACCCGGAGCTTCTATGATTTAGAAAAACTTTGGTCTGATGCTCCGCGGGTTGACGTTAGTAAGTGGGAAGAATAAATGTCGCTTTCGGCAGCCGGAATCGTTGCTGAATTCAACCCGTTTCATTTTGGCCATTTAAGCTTATTGCGTCAAGCTCGCTTGAAAACTAATTGTGACGTATTGATAATATTGATGAGCGGCAACTGGGTTCAGCGCGGTCAGCCCGCGATCGTTGATAAGTGGGTGCGGACCTGGACGGCGCTTAGTCATGGTGCTGACTTGCTGATTGAGCTGCCGGTGCTGACGGCTGTTCAACCAGCGAACCGGTTTGCGCTTGGGGCCGTTAATTTGATTAATCAGTTAAAATGTTCATGGCTGGTTTTCGGGTGTGAAGACCCAAGTCTTGATTTTAATCGATTGGCTAAAATTCAGGTTAAGCCGAAATCAAATTACCACTTTTCAGCTGCTGATCTTGAACGACGGGCGTTTGATCGAGCTGCCGGAACCCGCGTTGATTTACCGAATGATTTGCTGGCGTTGAATTACGCCCGGGCCAAGCAACGGTTAGCGAGTCGAATTCGCTTGGTGCCGATGAGTCGAAAATCAGGAATTACTTCGGGTATGATTCGTCGTGAGTTATTGAATGGTCAATTTCAGCAGGTTAAACAACAAGTTCCTGATGATTGTGATTCGTTATTCAACCGTTCGTTCCTGGACTGGAATCGTTTTTGGCCGCTGCTTCGTTACCGGTTGATTGAGGCCCCGCTGTGTGAATTGCACCGGATTTACCAGATGCGCGAAGGCCTGGAGTACCGCATGAAACGCAGTGCGGTTCGGTCAAGCACCTTTCGTCAGTTTATTCATTCGATTAAAACTAAGCGCTATACGTATTCTAGCCTGCAACGACTTTGCTTTTACGTTTTGATTGACTTAACCGAGTCTGGTTATCGGCACGGAATTCACCAAAGTGCTTATCTGCGGGTCCTCGGTTTTAACCAACGTGGTCGGCAATACCTGAATCAGGTTAAGAAACGGGTGTCGTTACCAATTATCACGAATTCAGATCAAACTACTTTGCACGGTAAATTAAAATGGGAGTTTAAGGCCGGGATGCTGACCGAAATGATGTTGCATCAGCATGAAGACCGGTTTCGCCACCCGATCATTGATGGTTAGTCTTGACACCCAATTTGAATATCATGTATAATTAGTTTGTTGAATTGGGGGTAATTGCCACGAAATGGTCATTGCATCAGTTAGCTGAACTGGATCAGCCGTTAGTCATTAAACGAACGTTAGATTTAGCTGCTGATTTGCGGGCTCGAGATCGTCAAGCCATTTTGTCGGCTAGCCCGATGAAAGTCGCGGCCGTAATTAGTTATCGGTTCGGTCAAGCTCAGATTAATTGTCGAGTGGCAATTCATTTAGTGGTTCCCTCTAGTCGTTCGTTAGTACCGGTTAAGTTGCCGCTGAAGTTTCGTTACCGTGAGATTTACGTGGCTAATCAAACCGCTTTGAAGCGGTACGAGCAGCAGCATCCACACGGAGATACGGTACTGACCCCTGATACTAATGGACAAATTGATTTTGAAAAATCACTGATTGATAACGTGATTTTACAGATTCCGTCACGGGTTCTGTCTGAACGGGAAAAGCGTGAACATCTGATGCCAAAAGGCAAAGGATGGGCCGTGATTTCCGAGGATGATTATCATCATTCGAAGGCGAACCAGTCTAAAGTTGATCCACGTCTTGCGAAATTAAAAAATTATTTTAAGAAGTAACAGGACTTAAAAAATTCACTAGTGGATATTTTTAAGTAAAGGAGGTGTCTCAATTGGCAGTCTCACCAAGAAAAACTTCTAAACAACGCAAACGTTTACGTCGAACTAACATCAAATTAAGAACGCCGGGCTTAAGTCCGTGCCCGAACTGCGGTGAATTACGGAAACCTCATTTCGTATGCCCTAACTGCGGTTATTACGACGGTAAGGAAATTATTAATAAGAAGTAAATTTATTTCTAATTTAATTAAATCGAAAGTTAGCGGAAGTCCTAGGCTTTAGCTGGCTTTTTTATTTTGACTTAGTTTAAAATAGATTTGCATTATTAATTATTAACATGATATACTTATGCTGATTATAGGACATTTTAATAATGTTTCAATCTTCTTCGGGAGATTGAAGTCAGTAAAGCTCTAAGCCTCATCGAGTTCGTACACTTGATGAGGCTTATCTTTTCGGTGATTTTCCAGAGAAAGGGAATATGTAAAATGAGTTATCGTCTTGGGTTGGACATCGGAATCGGTTCCGTTGGTTTTTCGGTCTTGAAAACTGATGACCACGGCCGGCCTTACAAAATTATTAAATTGGATTCGTTGGTTTTTCCAGAAGGTGAAAACCCGAAAGATGGTTCATCGTTAGCGGCAACCCGACGTGCGTATCGCTCAAGCCGCCGTTTGAACCGACGCCGCAAATTCAGAAAATACCGGGTAAAGCGGCTGTTCATTAACAACGGTCTGTTAACTAAGCAACAGATTAACCAAGTTTTCAAGCAGAAACCGCTGCCGTCAGTTTATCAACTCCGGGTTAACGGCCTCAAAAAACGGTTAACGAATTCGGAACTCTTTCAGGTCCTTTATTTCTTGGCCGGTCACCGGGGCTTTAAATCTAACCGGAAATACGCCCGAAAGAGTACCGGGCCGCTACTAAAGTCAATCCAAAAATCTAAGACTGATCTAAAAAAGCACGGTTACCGCACGATGGGTGAAATGGTGCTTAAAAATCCGAAGTTTGCCCAACGGAAACGGAATCATGGTCAAAATGACTATTTAGTCACCGCTTCCCGTTCCATGATTGATGATGAAGCTCGACAGATTTTTAACGAGCAGCAAAAACTAAATAACGATAACCTTTCTAATCACTTTATTCATCAATATTTGAAAATCTTGGATTCCCAGCGAAATTATGACATGGGTCCCGCGAAACCATCGCCGTACGCTGGGAATCAAATTGAAAAGATGATCGGTCGTGACTCATTAGATCACAGCCAACCTCGAGCCGCGAAAGGGACCTACACTTTTGAATATTTTAATTTACTGTCGAGATTAAATAATCTAAAGTACAAATCTTCCCTTAAAAGTTATTGGCAACCTTTAGATCAGAATCAACGGCAAGCCGTGATTGATTTGGCCTTTAAACTGAAGAAAGTTAATTACTTTCAAATCAGGAAAAAGCTGAATTTATACCCAAACGCTAAATTTAATTTAGTTCGTTACAACTTACGTTCGTTTAAATCGCCAGAACAGGCCGAAGTTAAGACCACGTTTATTCAGCTAAAGGCGATTCATGAGATCGGGGCCTGTTTACCCGATAATTTGAAAGTAAACGTCAAATTAATTGACGCAATTGGTGAGATTTTGTCAAAATACGCTAGTGATGAAACCCGTCGAAAGCACTTCCGGGATGAA
>CAKQCC010000025.1 GCA_934216625.1 uncultured Lactobacillaceae bacterium | reverse complement strand
ATGGCGGATGTGGGATTCGAACCCACGACCCCTTGCGTGTGATGCAAGTGCTCTGGACCAACTGAGCTAATCCTCCAAATTATTTACATTGATAATTATATCACAGATTCGATTAAGTTCAAATTTAGTTCTTAATTATTTTGCTAGTTAACGAGTTGTTGTATAATAATCTTTGGATAAATTAATTAGAAATCAGGAATTTAGTTGATCGATCTTGATAATCTAACCGATGATTTAAGAAAGCAACCCTATGGACTTAATATTCAATTATTAAGGCTGAACGAACAAAATTACGTAATTAAATTAATTAATTTTGCTAGCGTTCAAATTTCGAACAAGAAAGCTTTGGGGTTCAGTATTGACCTTCACGTTAAAATCAATAATCATGACATTGAATTTAATGACGACGGCAATTTACTAAAATTAGCAACCGAAGCCATTAAAATTATTTATAATCTACAATTAAAGCAGACTAAAGTTCGGAAAATTAACGTTGTTCCAATTTACACCAACGGTTTAGTTCGTTACATGAACAGTCCTAACAGTATGTTCAGTTACCTAAAGCCTGTAAACCAGAACGGCAAAATCGTTCAACATTTTCATACTCATGGTTATTCAAATTTAAAAAAGGCGATTGCTGAATACGCGGTGATGGCCCTTAGTATTATTCATTACGCGGAAATTAATTTGAAGCAGCGTCAATCCAATTGGCAGTAAAAGGAAGTAGCCAAAATTAATGCGAATTAGTAAGAAAAAATTAAAACAATTCACCCGACGGCCTAGAATTCGGCCCCGAATTGTAAAAAGTTTAACCAGTTTTGACGAGAACATTAATGATGATCAGGACGCTAAATTAACGGCTAAGACCCAAACTTCAGATACTTTAGGAGTGCTTAACTATTTAATTAAAAAAATGCGGAATAATTGCTCGTTTGACCTAAACAAGCGAATCGTTGCTAAACAATTTATGTTTAATCAGCCATCAGTTAACTTTAATTTTGCGGCTTTAGACCAATTAAAATTAGTTCAAATTGACTGGCGTTCGTTTAAATTAGCTGGCCGAATCAAAGGAATCGTAAATTCTAAAGCAATTTTTTAATTTTAAGGATGAATTAAAATGAAAATCAATCAAAGGCCAATTGGGGTTATGGATTCCGGAGTTGGTGGTACCAGCACGCTTAGGGTTTTGGCAAGGGCATTGCCAAACGAAAAATTTGTTTTTTATGGTGATTCCAAAAATGCGCCCTATGGTGAACGCACTAAATCCGAAGTTATTAAATTAACTAATCAAGTTTTTAAAAACTTGACCAGTCGGTTCCCAATTAAGGCGTTCGTGATTGCCTGTAATACGGCCACTAGTTCGGCCAAGGGTAAGTTAATGCAACTGCATCCCCAATTGCCCATTTTCGGGATCGAACCCGCTTTAAAGCAAGCCGTTGACAACGGTGGAATTAATATTGCGGTGATGGGGACCCCGTTAACGATCAGTTTGCCCAAGTACAATCGGCAGCTTGATCAATACCAGGTGAATCATCATATTTATTCAGTTCCTTGCCCGGGACTAGCTGATCTAATTGAAGGCGGTCAGCGTAATTTACCCAAAATTAAGCGCTTAATTCACCGGCTGCTTGATCCAATTAGAAAGTATCGGATTGATTCGGTTGTTTTAGGATGCACGCATTATCCATACATTAAATCAATCATTGAGCGCGAATTCAACGATCGGCCCAAAATTTATACCGGATACGACGGTTTAGCAAGGTACGTTGATTATGATTTGCGTCGTCGGCATTTAAGGGCCCCGAAAAGCCAAAAACAATCGATTCATTTTATGAGTAGTAACGCCACTGCTCAGCAGATTAAATTTTATTCCGACATGTACCATGGCCGAATTTTAAAGTAAATAGGTGATCTTTATGGAAAATTCTCAAAATAATAATCTTTTCCGAGCGTACCAAGCTTTTTGGAAGAATTATTTTCAATTCAAAGCTCATAGTAACCGCAATGACTATTGGTGGCCATTCATGTGGAATTGGCTAATCAGGATTGGGCTCGCGATAGTTACTCTGGTCGGCTACTTAAAAAATTCCGAGGGAACGTTTTGGACCGGAATTAGCTTATTGATTATTTACAGCCTGGTGGCCTTAATTCCCATCATTAGTTTAACCATTCGGCGTTACCAAGACGCCGGGATCAGTGGATGGTGGATATTATTGACCTGTTTTGCGCCATACTGCTTTAAAGCAATCACCAAATTAACAATTACTAATCAAGAAGGATCGTTGCTGGCGAACGCGTTAGTGAACGCGTGTGACTTTTTGGAATTTATTTGCATTGTGATTGCTTTAATTTTGCCGATGTTGCCAAGCCATCAGTTTAAAGATTGATCAAGATCAGGTGATTTTATATCAATGTTAACCGAATTAGAGTGGACGTTCCGTTTAATGATTGCTTTGCTTTGCGGCGGCTCAATTGGTTACGAAAGATCACGGCAATTCAAAAGTGCCGGAATTAGAACTCACATCGTAGTGGCGGTTGGTGCGGCTTTAACCACTATTGAGTCTAAATATGGTTTTGCTGACGTGATTTCACTCCATAACGTTAATCTTGATCCGTCACGAGTTGCCGCCCAAATTATCAGTGGGATCGGTTTTATCGGCGCCGGAATGATTTTGACTGGTCACACTAAGGTTAGCGGATTAACCACTGCGGCTGGAATCTGGGCAACCGCTGCCATCGGGATGACGATTGGATCCGGATTGTACATGATCGGCATCATTGCAACTGTTATAATCGTCGCAATTCAGTTTATGTTTCACGACGATTCGTTGGGTGAATGGCTCGTTAACAACGTTAGTGTTCGCTTACAGATTCGGGCTAATAACCAAGTTTCAACTTTGCTGACGATTAAAAAAATCCTTAAAAAGAACCATATCGAAAATCCGGAAATTGAGGTAATTTCCGTCGACGATCATGAAATGCTACTACAAGCTGAAGGCTTGATGAATCAGCATAAAACTAACGTCAGTCGAATTATTTTAGCGCTGAACCGAAGTCGACTAATTAAACAAGCCCGGTTTAACCGCCGCTAATAATTACCGTCCCTGAATTGATCAGCCCAAACGATATAACAATTACTTAAATTCGGGTGCTTAGTAAATTTCCTCAAGATCGGAATTACTTGGCCAGTATTTTGTTGAATTGCGTTTAACAAGTGATAGATTTCGGTTCGGTCCCATAAACAACCGACGTCCTGCAAAATGTGACGAGGCCGGTCGGTTCGGTAGCCATACCCGCTCTCATCTCGTTTTAAAACCGTTGGCCGCTTAGTGTCCCGCATAATAATGATGTGATATTCTGAATAATGAATCATTCAATCCGTCCTTAAACTTGAATCTAATTCTTAATGTTATACCATGAACGTGATAACTGAATAGTTATTATCCGAGGAGCTAATCGTTCCCGGTTTTGATTTAATAGGGGAAGGTTTTTAAGATACTAATTGCTTGTACCATTTTATATATTTGTGGTTCAATCTTTTTAGCTGTTAAATAAAAATTAATCTGGACAGGATGCTATTCTAGCATCCCTTTTGTTTTATTCAATTTACGAGGAGATTTATGAATGGAATTTACGACTCGGCCGCCTTACGTCATTAACTTAAACCCAGTCAAGAATTACCTAAGGCTTCGGGAAGAACAGGCTGGGATCATCGGGATCACTTCCAACAATTTTACCATGCGGGTTCACGCTTACAATTACACGCTGCGGTATAATTCAACCCAGGCAAGTGACTTCTTCCTGTTTATTCAGGAACGAATTGGTAAAAAGGAGCACCGGCTTTTACGCCGGGGAGTTGACACCACCATCTCGATTAACGCCAACAACATTGTGTTTATTTCGCAATTTGCCAGAACTCACAACGCCTCGTTTAACCGGATCCTGAAGCAGTGTCATTTGGCAGCTACCAATTTCGGTTCACGACGTGGGGCTTACGTAATCCTGCACCGGACCATCTGGGTCGAAAAGCCAACTCAGCCCAAGCAATTAGCTACCAGAATCATCGATATTATCCAGGGAATCAATTCAATTATTGACGCTGCGTTCCGATATCGGCAGGTTCAGTTCTCTAATTTAAATCAAGACGCTTTCGCGAACGTTGATCCAAAGTCGTATTTAACTCAGCAGCAGGGGAAACAGCTTGATAACGAGCTCAAGTTAATCTTAAAGCACCTCGGAATTAAATTGAATTCCGGAAAAACCAAGAGCTAGTTTTCAATCTTATACCCGCAATAGTTGCAATAGCGGTTCATATAACTGATTTTCCGTTTGCATTTTGGACAGATTTGGGTAATTCGGTTAGTGGGAAAACTGTGCCGACCCGCGTCAATGATTGCGCAACGCGCGTGACGTGTAAAATCAAGCCCGCAGTTATAGCAATAATGCTCATTAGTTGGAACGACGTAATGACAATTGGGGCAAACTTTGCCTAAAGTTAATTTTTGATTCTTTTTCAATGTTTAGCTTTCTTTCTTAAAATCGTCTTGACGACCTTTCTTAATCTAACCGGAAACTTAAGGTTAACTCCGTTATTTTTCACCAGAAACCACTTTTGGTTAAATAACGCATAAACAAACTGAATTCCCGGATTAATTTTCAAAGCTTTTTGCCAAGCGCTGACTTGCTGCGTTGACTGATTAATTTTGAAATCTCGTGATAATGAAATCGTGCAATCGTTTAATTCGTCAACGAGGTGGGTCCGTTGTTTTTGAGGTAATTTCTGGTAATTATGATTGGTGTTAAATTTACGGCCGTACTTTAAAATTCGGGGCGGGGTTGAATAATGACCGACCATTAGGCAATCACCAAGGGCGAAGAGTTGTTTTTGTTGCTCATTTTGCCAATAATAGCCCAGCAAAATTACACCAAGGTCTAAAATTTGAGCGTTAAAGTATATTTTTTGGGTAATCATTTGGCTTCCGTTGGGGTGAATAATTAATGCTTTTGGTTGGTCAGGAATTGAACCGCTTTTTAGAATCGAAACTAAATCCATTCAAAATTTCTCCTTTGACGATTATTTTAATTATTTTTTTGGTAATTTAAAAGTAAATTATATTTTAATTCCTACGTTAGGAGCAATCTAACTATTGTTAAGCATTTTCTTGAATAGTATCTCCGGAATCTTAATTATTTTAATCATTATCGCCTTAGGGTTCGTGTTGACCAGACGCGGGTGGTTTAATGATCAGTCTGCTAAATTAATTGCTAAAATCGTCACTCAAATTGCGTTGCCGTGTTATATGCTTGCCACAATTACTGGTAAATTCACGGCACCTTTATTGTTGAGAACGTTACCCGATCTACGTTTTCCGGTTGTTTCGATGATTATCCTGTTTGCCTTGTCAATCGTAGTTGCCCAAGTCCTGCGAATTAGAAAATACCATCGGGGACTCTTTGAATCCATGTTTTTTAATTCAAATACCGTATTCATTGGGTTACCGATTAACATGGCACTCTTTGGCCCCAAAAGCTTACCTTACGTTTTAGTCTATTATATGGCAAACACTACGTTCTTCTGGACCTTAGGAGTTTTCCTGATTCAACGGGATGGGAATCGAAACGCCAAATTCAGTCTCAAACAGGCGGTTAGAAAAGTCCTGTCGCCACCGTTACTCGGGTTCATCTTAGCCGTTATTTTGGTCTTGCTCCATGGCAAATTCAGATGGCTCGTGATTCCTAATTTTCTGAACACTGACTTCGAATACATCGGTGGATTAACCATCCCGCTTTCGATGATCTTCATCGGAATTGAAATTGGTAAATCTAATCTAAGAAGCTTTAAATTTAGCCGCAGGAATTGGGGAATTCTATTGGGCCGGTTCCTTTGTGCACCGGTTTTAATGAGTTTACTGGTGATTTTTACCGGGATGCCGTTATTGATGAAGCAGGTTTTCATCATTCAAGCCGCAATGCCGGTAATGACGAATGCCCCAGTTGTTTCCGATTTGTACGATGCTGACGCGAAGTACGCTTCAATCTCGGTCACCGAAACTACGGTTTTAAGCTTGATCGTGATTCCGATCATTATGATCTTGGTTCAGCAGTTATAGCAACACGCTAATTAGTAATGTGATAAAATAATCAAAGAGATGAAATTAATTATGAGTAAAGCGGTTAATCAAAAATCAACCTCTTTGACAATTTGTCAAAAATTGCGTAAGAAAGCTGATCGTGAGCCGAAATTTAAAGTTGGTGACACGGTAAAATGCATTTCCGGTCAAGACTACGGAATTAGTCAAGCAAAGGGGATGCAAGGAACGGTTAAGCAAGCCAATGTCGACGTAGCTTCAACTAATTTACTGATGAATGGCGAATACGGAAAGGGCTCGCTAATTAAATTTGATCAGCCGCTGGGAAAATTCAACAACTGGCGTGAAAAACGTTATTATACCCGGCCGGTTTACGTGCCGAATCGGCACCTTAAATTAGTCAAGTCAGTTCAAAATAATTAATCAGGTGATTATTAATGAAATTCAGTGATTTACTGAATCAAAATACCGTTAAACAAATGAAGCATCGGTCTAATCATCACGCTAAGGTGAATTCTTCTCACCAGCGAAGCGTCCGAAATCAACTAGCGCAGCGCAGGATTCAACACATGTTAACGATTGGTGAGGCCGCTAAACTTTGTGGAGTATCGAAAGGTATTATTCGCCGGTGGGAAACGACCGGAATTACACCGAACGACAAGATGATTACAATTAAGCGGTACGCTAAGTTGTTACAAATGAATTTGGATCAGTTATTGAAAATTTTGAAGGGGTAATTTAAATGAACGCAGGAATTCAATTAATGAAAACTTTGACGCCAGGAATTAGTTTACTATTAATTGCGGCTTTCTTAATTTTTGCGGCCGGCTTTGCAATGACGTTGATTGCAACCCTTAAAGCTCAATGGGGACATAAAGCGGGCGAAAGCAGATTTATTGGTTCAGGGATTACCGCAATCGTCGTTGGCTTAATTTTGATCATTTTATCCTAAGTAATGACGGTCTTCGAATTAATTTCTGGCGATCGCCATTCAGTTTTGGACACTAGGCTAACTGCAAAATTAGAGCAAAGCTGTTACGTTGTGAACCAAGGTCATCAAAATGACCGCAGCCAGGAAATTAGCCAGCTTGAGCGAACGGACACGATGGTCGCTGATTTATTTAAGCCTGATTTTCGAATCGGTTACGATCTGTGTCTAGCCGAACAACTTGATCTGCCAAATTTGGTTTTGGTTAACGCTAATTTGAGGCTGCCGGAAATCATAAAGGATTCTCCCAAGCTAAAATTAGTTTATTATCAGACTACTAACCAAGCTCTGCTTGAACTTGATTCAAATTTGAAGAAACTAAGGAATTGATAACATCAAAATTGGAATTACGATGTACGAAACTTCTTTTCCAGCTTCACAACCAAAGCTCCGGGTTCCCAAACGAGGCGCTTTTCCGTTAAGCGACGCGATTATTTATAATTCGGCCGTTCCAGTTTTATTACCTACGGTTCAGCCATCTAGGCAAATTATCAACTCGTTCGTGGACCGAATTGATGGTTTAATTTTAGGTGGCGGGGATGATATTAGTCCAACTACCTATGGTGAACAGCCGCTGTGGCCTAGTCTAAACTATCCGTTGCGTGATCAATTTGAAACCGCAATGGTTTATGCTATGTTGAAAGCTCATAAACCAATTTTGGGGATTTGTCGAGGCTGTCAAATGCTAAACGTAGCGTTAGGCGGCTCACTTTACCAAAATATTTACCAACAAATTCACCGAAAATTAATTAATCATGAGAACACCGATCATCAAGTGTTTTTAAAGTCTGGCAGTCATCTCTTCAAAATTCTAGGTAGGAGTTGTGAAGTTAATTCACGTCATCATCAAGCAATCAGACGGCTTGGGAAGCATTTAAAAGTTGTGGCCCGAGCTGCTGATTCAATTGTTGAAGGCGTTGAAAACCAGACGGCTTCCTTGCAGGGAGTTCAATGGCATCCCGAGAATTTGTGGCAAACTGATTCAAAACAAAATCAACTTTTTAAAGCGTTTCTAGAGCGGTGTCATCATTGTCAAGAGAGTGATCCTGAATGAAAATTCTGTACCAAATTATTTATAATCAATTATTAACTTTCAAGAAGCGGCCAATTGACAGTCAAGCCATTATCCGAATTTACTGGCTGACTAACATGGCATGCAAAATTGTTTACATCGACAACCATTATCATCTCGGTGAGCAAAAACAACTTGATTATTTCGTTCACATTTACAATAGTATTATTACTTCGAAAGTGGTTGATCTCCAAAATTATATTGCTTATCAACATTCTTACCGAAAGGGTACTTCGACTTCAGAAAGTTTCGTCAATAGCACTACTTTTGATATCGTCACAATTAACACCATTCGGGGAGTTTTCCAGGTCTTTCAGCAACAAACAGGAACCCAGCTGAAGGTTGTGAACATCCCGAAGATTAGCATTAACGGGATGTCAATTTAAAAGCCAATAGTAATATTAGGCCGAAAATAACAATTACGATGACGATCGGAATTATGAATCCCAATAATAATATTAAAAAAGTAACTACGGCCGCTAAGGTTACGATTCCGAGAAAGAACACGATCATTATTATTATGAATCGAGCCAGTAAATTTCCGCGAAAAAGATGGGGCCACCGCCAACTAACCAAATGATTCCCAATCTTTAAGCTAAAGGTCGTTTGGCTAAAGTGGTTAAATAAAAGTTTAGTAACGACAAGTAAAATTAAAATTACGATAATTAAAATTAGCCAAATCATTTGATTAACTCCTTTATTTGATTAGATGATAGTGCTTAAGGCCGAGATCGATCCCGTCATGATTGTTATCAGCGGTTACAAAATCAGCTGCCGATCGGCATTTTGATTGACCATTGCCCATTGCGATAGCATGATCAACTTCGTTAAACATTTGGAGATCATTTAATCCGTCACCGAAAGCGTAGGTTGGGACATTATTTAGCTTAAGGCTTTCGAGTAAAGCTTTGATTCCTGATTGTTTATTAATTCCTGATCCGGTTACGTCAAGGCAACTATGACTGTTCCTGACGATCGTTAATTGATTAGAAAAGCGGCGCTGGTAAAAGTGATCCTGGTTGGGGTCAGCCGTGAATAAATTAACGAAATTAACGGGATGATTTTGGTAAAATTTAGCGTTAACTTTGGGATTCAATTGATGCTTAGCGTAGGCCGCGTCAGTTAAGGGACTTTCGGCGGTTAACACGATTTGACCTTTATCTTGAAAAGCCAATGGCACGTGGCGCTGGTTTGCAATTCTGACCAATTTTTGCAAAATTGATCTTGGAATTTCACGAACGTTTAACGAACGATTGTGATACAAAAGATAACTGCCGTTAGCACTAATTGCGGTGTCGATTCCAGTTTCTTCTAAAATTGATTTCACCATTAAAATATTGCGCCCCGTGGCAATTACCGGTAGAACGTGATTAGCCCTTA
>CAKQCC010000024.1 GCA_934216625.1 uncultured Lactobacillaceae bacterium | reverse complement strand
CTACGAGCTTGGGTATGATTAAACGTCGCTAGCTGCGGCAAAATAAAAATATGGATCCCGGTGATGATTGTAACCAAAAGCACCGCTAAAAACGCGGGATAAGTCAATAATCCCAGAATGCGATCCTGCTGACGCTTCTTAACTTTTAGAAAATTACTAACGTCATCTAAAGCCGCCACTAAATTGCCGTGTAATTCAGCAATTCTTAATTGATAATAAAGATTATCGTTAATTAAAGGTCGAATGGCGTTCGCAAAGCTATCGCCAAATGACAATCGATGCCTCAATCGTTGAACCGAAGCTTGCCGTTTTGGGGTCACCGATTGATAAAAATCAAGGGCTTCGTTAAGACTAAACCCATTTTTGAGAAAATTACTGATGAACCCCAAAATTTTAATTTGGTCGTTGGTTTTTAAATTATCCGTTCTTATACTTGGCCAAAGTTTCTCGACTAATTTTTTGATTCTTAACCAATTCAAATAAACTACGCCTCCAACCTTTAAGGGAATGATCAGTAACTTCCTGCGGCCACAATTGACTACTGTCCAAGATTGCCAGTAACGCCCCGAATTGGTTACGGTAATCAGGAATTAACCGCTGGTAGGCAACCGCGGTCAACGTCTGGCGAAGGTAACGGTCGTCAACCCCCAGTTGCCTCATTCGTTCAACCACCCCAAGCGGCGACTGAGCATGAACCGTACTCAATACTAAATGACCACTCAAAGCAGCTTGAATCGCGGCTTCAGCAGTTTTAGGATCCCGAATTTCACCAATGATAAAAACGTCTGGGCGGTGACGAAGCCCAACCTTTAACAGCTGTTCGTACCCCATTCCAGCCGCTTGATTAACCTGCAACTGTAAAAAGCTGGGTTCATTGATTTCAACAGGGTCTTCAATCGTCATCACCATTGACTTCTGGCTTAATTGCTTAGCCAGCCAGTAAATCGTGGTGGTTTTTCCGGAACCAGTCGGTCCGGCAAACAAAATTAGCCCGCGGTCAGTCGCCAATTTAGTAATGCGTTGGATCTGACTCGGCAGCCAAAAATTCAAGCGCCGACTACTTAAGTCACTGATAATCCTAATTACCATTGATTCACGTTGCTGATAATCACCAACGGTCGACAGCCTTAATGAATAATCGGAATTAAACCGCATTGCTCCTAACTGGGGACGTCGATGCTCACTGATGTTCATCCCACCGTAAAACTTACAAAAATTAATTAACCGAATCCCGTTTTTGAATTTCAACCGGTGATAATTAATCAGTCGATCTTGAGCCCGAATTTTAACCAAATAACTTTTTCCGTACGGCAGTAAATAAACATCAGAAGCTTTTAACTTGATTCCGGCCTTAATTATCTTTAACCACCGAATTTTAACTTGAATCATAATCAACTCCCGTCATTCTTAATTACGAAAGGAATTGATCAATTTAACGAAAAAATGGCAAAAATAAAATCCCCACGGAAATCATCCGTGAGGATTTAAATTATTAAATTAAATTAACTATTTACTTAACGTTTTCGGGTAATTTGGCTGCCTGATAAATATCCTGAACATCATCATTGCTGTTCAGTTCATCCAGTAATCCTTTATATTGATCAACTTTATCAGCCGGAACGGTCGTGACGGTCTTTGGAATCATCTTAATTTCGGCAGTATCCAAATCATACTTCTTTCGCAAAGCGTTTCGGACCTTAGCTAAACTGTTAGGTGCCGTCAAGATCACAAAACGGTCCGGATGAGTCTTCATATCATCAGCACCAGCGTTCAGCGCGTCCATCAAGACCGTATCTTCACTGGCGTCCAGGCCCTTCCGTAAGATCACAATTAAGCCCTTGCGATCAAACAAGTACGAAACCGATCCACTGGTTCCTAGCGAACCGCCGTGATGCTTAAATGCCGAGCGAATTGCGGCTGCGGTTCGGTTTTTATTATCAGTTAAGACCAGCACCATTACCGCAGAACCGCCTGGGCCATAGCCTTCGTACGTAATCTGTTCGAAATGAAGGCCACCAGCACCGGTTGCTTTATCAATGGCTCGCTTAATGTTCCGTTTCGGCATGTTCTGAGAATGCGCCTTACTAATTTCAAGACGTAAATCTGGATTATTAGCCGGATCCGGATCCCCAGATTTAGCAGCTTGATATAAGTTACGGGATAGTTTCTGGAAAATTTTACCACGTTTTTTATCTTGAGCACCTTTACGACCTTGAATATTATGCCATTTTGAATGTCCTGACATTATCGCGTACTCCTCTCATTTCGTTAATCTTAATCTAATTAAACGATATCATTATAGCAATCTCAAATTTTATTATCAAGAAGCCCATTACTTAGTTGAATTTCGCTTAATCAAACCATACGGTAACAACACGTTTTGTGAATCAACCGATTGATGATTAAGGATCTTAGTCAAAAGCCGCATCGCAACCGCCCCGATATCATAAAGGGGCTGAGTAATTGAAGACATGGTCGGTCGAGTCATTTCAGCTAACTTAGTGTCATCACTGGTGACAATTTCAAACTGATCCGGAATCTTAACTTTTGAATCGGTTAATCCGTTCATGACTCCCGCCGCCAATTCATCATTGCTAACGACCGCTGCCGAAACGTTGGAATTAATCAAACGTTCCCGAAGTGAATAACCAGCTTGATAAGAGCGGTTCGTAGTGAGCACCAGTTTCGGGTTATACGTCAACCGGGCTTTTTGCAATGCTTCTCGGTAGCCGACTAATCGATGATCAGCGTTAATCGACTGACCAAGCGAACCGGTGATAAAAGCAATCCGTTTGTTGCCGCGGTGAATTAAATGACTCACCACCGAATAAGTCGCTTTTCGGTAGTCAATATTAACGCTAGGCTCCGTTTGCTGAGAATCAATTGATCCCGCCAACACGATTGGAATTTTAGCCCGTTGAAAACGGCTCCTGAGGTCGTCCGTAATCTCGTTCCCCATGAAAATAATTCCGTCAACCTGTTTGGTCAGAAGCGTATTCAACACGTGAACTTCTTTTTTCCCGTTATCATCAGAATTGGCTAAAATAATGTTATATTTATACATTTCGGCGATATCATCAATTCCGAGTGCCAACTCCGCAAAATAAACGTCGGTAACGTTCGGGATAATGACCCCCACCGTTGTGGTTTTTTTACTCGCTAGTCCTCGTGCGACCGCGTTCGGGTGATAATTTAAGTGGTTAATTACTTTTAAAACTTTTTCCCGAGTCTGCGATTTTACGTTTGAATTACCGTTAACCACCCGTGAGACCGTTGCCATTGAAACTTTAGCTTGATGCGCAACGTCATAAATCGTTACCTTTTGTTTTCGCATCTTCGTCTTTCCTTTGATAAATAGCGTTATCCCACTAACGGGTTAAAGAATTCAATATCGAGTTACAGAACCATTCGGATAATACACAACCGGGACACGATGATCGCGATGATTAAACGCATCGTTAGCGTTAATCACGATGTCATCCGAATCACCGGAATGATTCAATTCAGATTTTAAATGGCTTACGGCACTATGAAACCCGGGATTCTTATGATTTCGGTGAACCCGGTGCTTAATCTGACGAGCATGATTGCCTAATGATGATTTGGCGTGATCAGCCCGACGTTGAAAATCATTTGAAGCCCGGTCCATCGTGTTATCAACGTAAAATGCGTAATCAACAGCTTTATTCTTGAATAAATTCGCCTTTTGGTTTACTTGATCAACCAATTGTCGACGCTTAAGCGGATTCAAATGCTGATATGCAGCTAAAGCCGCAGCACCACCGGCAATTAATCCTAATAAAAAGCCAAATTTTTTGCTCATATTATCGCCTCATTACTTTCGTTTACTAAACTTGCGAAGACTCAGCCAACCAACCAGAAGTGAGCCAACTCGGTACAGCCAGGATTTTTTCATTTGGTGATGGTGACCGACTCGTTTAGTTAAGTGACGCGCCACATAATTTAAATCAGCAACGTTCTGGCCCAATTCAGAAGCAGCTTTGAAAACCGGATCGATTGTCTTTAACTTATGATTAACCTCATTTAAAAGTTCATTTGAAGTCGCCAGGATTTTCTCTGACTGCCCAGCAATCTCATCAACATCCCTGGTTAATAATTTAATGCTTCGGTTAGTTCGATTAAGCGTCTGGGTCAATTTTACCAAAAAAATCCCAATTATGATTACTAAAATCAGAAACGCGATTGCCGCGATTAAGCCAGCAACTTGACCTCCTGTCATTCAATCTGCCTTTCAAAGAATTTAACTAAATTAAGAATAGCATTTTTGGAAACTTTTGACAATCAAACCGCCAGATGTTCTATAATTTATGGTGATTTTAGATTGAGGAGAGATTAGAGCATGCTGATTAATTCAGCCCAAACTACCGCGGTGGTCAACCAATCATTTTTGAAAAGATACTTAAGGACTTTCCATTGGGACCAAATTTTAAATCATTTATCCGAAAAAATAATTACTTTAATTTTACTTTCACTATTCTTCTGGATTTTAAAACGATTCGGGCATTTTCTTATTCAGAAATCATTCAACCGATACCAAAAGCGTTTGCGCAAGCGGAATTCCGAAAAGCGCTTGCAAACTTTACAAACGTTAGCTTTTAACATCTTTCAGTACGGACTCGGCTTCTTCTGGATTTACTCGATCCTTTCAACCATCGGAATTCCGGTTGGCACGCTGATTGCCAGTGCCGGAATCTTTAGTTTGGCGATCGGCCTTGGCGCCCAAGGGTTCGTTTCGGATATCGTCAGCGGCTTTTTTATTTTATTTGAGAAGCAAATCGACGTCGGTGAATACGTGATCATTAATCACATCGAAGGAACGGTAACTGCGGTCGGGCTCCGAACCACTCAAATCACTTCTTTCGACGGAACCCTAAATTTCATCCCCAACCGGAACATTACCACCATTGCCAATTTGTCGAGAAACCACATGGTCGCGAACGTTCAAATCAGGATTAATCCTAACACCCCAATTCAAAAATCGCTTGC
The DNA here is from genome assembly GCA_934216625.1 of uncultured Lactobacillaceae bacterium. GTDB lineage: Bacteria > Bacillota > Bacilli > Lactobacillales > Lactobacillaceae > Acetilactobacillus. Next base: position 4,864 of record CAKQCC010000024.1, on the reverse strand, counting down.
CATAATTCGAAAAGTTAATCAGCAGCAAGTCCCAAAGGAAACGGAAATTATCGGTTCACCAGACGTTAAAGGCGTCATCACTCTTACCGACGGTTCGCCGGCCCTGCAAGTTTACATCACGACTAAAAACGGCGCCCAGTGGCAGATTCAAAAAGACTTTCTAGGTTACTATTTAGAAGCCTTGACCAAAGCGGGAATCAAATTGCCCAAAAGCCCGCTCAGCACGCCGGTAATTAATAATCAATGATTCCGCCACCAATCATCAAACCGGTCCATCATTTTACGAGCCGCAATTCCGCGGTGACTGATGGAGTCTTTTTCAGCCGTGGTCATCTCAGCTAAAGTCCGGTGACGGGACGGAACATAAAAAAGCGGATCGTACCCGAAGCCATTTTGACCGCGCGGGTGTCGCAAAATAATCCCGTTAAGCTTTCCAACCGTAATTAAACGCTTTTGGTTCGGTTTTAAAAGGATCAAGCACGTCACAAACGTCGCTCGACGATCATGATGACCGGAAAGACGCCGAAGTAATTTTCGCTGGTTAGCAAGATCGTCGTGGTCACCAGCGTAACGAGCCGAATAAATCCCCGGCTCGTCATTAATACTGTGGACTTCTAACCCGGAGTCATCAGCTAAGGCCGGTAAGTGAAAATGTTTAACAGCCGCGCTAGCTTTAATCAACGCATTTTCGGCAAAACTGTGACCGGTTTCTCGGGCCTGTGGAATTGAGCCAAAATCATTTAACGTCTTAATTTGAATTCCCTTTTTAGCAAATAATTGCTGATACTCGCGAGCTTTACCACGGTTTTTGGTTGCAATTATTATTTTAGTCATTTAAACCGCCTTCGGTAATTTACGCTAATTCAAAAATTGAATATAATTAATAATAAAAGAAGGTTTTTGTTATGAATTTAAATCATCATCTATACCAAGTGATTCGATCGAACCCGAAAATTAATAACTTCTGGGGACAAGAATTTTTACGTGACGTCCTAATTCCAGATTTATTGGGCAACGACACTCATAGCATCTTATATTGGGCTGGAAAACGAATGGCGAACCAATACCCGTTATCGTCATCTCAAGACCTGATTACCTTTTTTGCCCAAACCGGATTAGGTAAATTAGACTTAATCAGCCAATCCAAAACTAAAATTAATTGGCAGCTCGGCGGACAATTGGTTAAAAAGCGCCTCGCAATTAACCCTAAATGTGATTTTATGTTCGAAGCCGGTTTCTTAGCTAAAAACGCCGAGCAAAATCATCATCTGAATGCCGAAGCGGAAATCAACCCCAAAAAGATTAAACGTGGTCAGATCCTCATTCAAATTATTTCTAACCCCAATCATAAATTATCGGTTCAAAATCACCAGGAATGGTTAAGAATTATCTCAAATGACAAAAAACGGCCGTCATGAATTAATCAAGACGAACCGTTACCAAATTATCTTAAAGATACTGATTCAAAACCTGTTTTAATTGATCCTTACTGTGGTAGCCAACGATGCTGTTAACCACCTGGCCATCCTTCTTAATTACGATCGTCGGAATACTCATAATCCCAAACTTGCGGGGAACTTCTGGGTTTTTATCCACGTCCATCTTAGTGAACTTGACTTGATCGCCTAATTCATTCGACAATTGCTCAACCACTGGTGATTGCATCCGGCAAGGACCACACCAGGTTGCCCAGAAATCAGTTAAAGTAACCCCTTTAGCGGTATCACGATCAAAAGTCTTATCAGTAGTTTCAGAAACCATAAAATAAATTTCCCCCTAAAAAGCAGTTTATCAGATTAACGTTAAATTGCAATTAATTTGTCAACCGAGCTTAGCAATCGTTGAGCCATCACCTCCAGCATTAGCTGGTGAATAATGATAGCTGGTAACCCGGCGGTTTCGTTTCAAATAAGCATTAACGCCCTTTCGTAAGGCACCGGTTCCCTTACCGTGAATGATGGTCACTTCAGAATAACCAGCTAGTAGCGCAGCATCAATGTAGCGATCCAGTTTGTGCATCGCCGCGGAATATCGCATCCCACGCAAATCAAGCTTAGGTGACAAACCGCTCGAAGCGGTTCGACTAACCATCGTGTACGAATGACTGGGTTCTTTGACGGGTGCGATCCTCTTCAAATCGCCATCAGCAATGTCCATTTTAAGAATCCCAATTTGGACTTTCCAGTGGTGACGGTTGAGCTGATCAATCAGGACCCCGCGCTCACCGTATGGTTTAACGTAAACATCGTCTCCGGAATGGAAGGCTCGTTTCTGTTTAGCCCGTTTCAAAATATGATTATGCTTTAAGCTGATGTTCTGTTGAAGGGAATTCAAGCGTCCCTTATCATTCATTAGCTCGTTTTCTTTAACCGGGCTGTTAGCAACTTGTTTCTGCTTTCGGTGAAGGTCTTTAATAATCCGGTTGGCCCGTTTTTTAGTTTCGGTAACCAGACGATTAGCTCGTTCTTTCGCCGCCAAATTCAAATGGCGCTGATACTTCTGATAGCCACTGAAGACCGAAGCTAGTTCGTGATGCAATTTGGTTGCCGCCCGCAATTCGTGCCAGAGTCGATGAGCATCTTGTCGGGCGTAACGAGCTTGACGGGCTAGTTGAGTAATCATCCGGTTGATGTTTTGACTTCGGCGACTGGTTAAAGAACGGGCTTCAGCGACGATTGAACGATCTAAGCCTAATCGCCTTGCGATGTTTAAGCCGTTACTCTGTCCCGGGATCCCCATCAAAAGATGATAAGTCGGTTTCAGCGTTTTGGGATTAAATTCCATTGAAGCGTTAATCGTTCCAGAATGATTATAGCCGTAGGTTTTAAGCGCCGGATAATGAGTCGTGGCGACCACTTCACTGTTGACCCGACCGATCGCGTCCAGGATCGAGATTGCGAGTGCCGCACCTTCGCTCGGGTCAGTTCCGGCCCCGACTTCATCTAGTAAGATCAAACTGTGAGGCGTAATTCGACGTAAAATCCGAATAATGTTATCCATGTGCGAAGAAAACGTACTTAAACTTTGTTCAATTGATTGTTCATCACCGATGTCCGCGAAGATATCGTCGAAAACGCCAATTTGACTACCGTCACGGGCCGGAATAAACATTCCGGATTGGCCCATCAACTGCAGCAAGCCAAGTGTTTTCAGCGTGATCGTTTTTCCACCGGTATTCGGCCCGGTGATAATCATTGCCCGGTGCCGGCGCCCAAGAAAAATATCATTTGCGACCACCTTAGCCGGATCAATCAAAGGATGCCGGGCTTGTTTTAACTTCACTACGTTATGCCGATCAATCATCGGCTTGGTTGATTTAGTTAAATATGCATAATGGGCCTTCGCGTTAATGACATCCAGTCGACCCCAAATTGCGACGTCTCGCCCAATTTCTTTCTGGTACGGTCGCAAAGTTTTCGATAGTTCAACCAAAAGCCGGCGTTCTTCCTGTCGTTCACTTAACCGGGTTCGCTGATAATAGTTATTTAGACTCACCGCACCCTTCGGCTCAACAAATAACGTCTCTCCGGAAGTACTTTGGTCGTGAACGATTCCACCGAACCGCTGTTTAGCGGCAGCTTTAATCGGGATTACGTAACGACCGTCACGAATGGTAACTGTCGAATTATTCAGGTATTTAGTGTTACGACCGGTGACGTAACGGTTCATCTTGGCCTTAACCTGCGAATCAATCCGGGTTAGCCGTTTTCTGAGCCCATATAGCCGACTTGAAGCCCCGTCGAGTAGCTTACCGTCTTCACCAATTGAACGGCGGAGCAATTGCGAAACTGCGGAAAGATTAGCAAACGAATCCACGATTGAGTAAAGCCGGTTAAAATGAACACCAGATTTTCGAAGATGGTCAAAAAAGTTCACTTCGGAATCCGTTGCCGTCAGGATTTGACTAACCTTCGCGAGTTCTTTTCCGTCAAGCGCAGCCCCGATCTCTAACCGCTTTAGGTTCACGCGAACATCATCTAAATTAGGAACCGGAAGCCCGTCTTTAATCCGGTAAAGATGAAAACCGTCATCAGTTTCGTCTAACCACTGCTGAATCCGCGACTGGTTATCAATCGGCACCAAGCGTTCCAAATCAGTTAAGCCCATTTTAGTCGTCAAAAAACGGGCGATTTTTTGTTTAATTTTGCCATACTCAAGCGTTTTTAAAACTTTACGGTTCATGATTTACTCCCTTTTCAATCAAGTGATGCGTCATGCTTGGGGTGTGCTGAACAATCTTGATCGCCACCGGAGAATTAACGAATTGATTTTGAATCCAGTTAAACGGCAGCGCCAAAGCCAGACTTAATAAAATCCAAGTTAGTAAATTACCGATTAAAAAGCCAATCAGTGCCCCGCCAATTGAATTTAACTGATGAATAATTGGAAAATAAGTAACGTGATTAACGACCCGGCCGAGCGCTTGCAAAAGCGTCGTTGTGATCAAAAAGATAATCAAAAAGCTGACCCAGGCCATCAGTTGAGAATTCGGGATTGAAAACAATTGAGCTAGTTCACGGCTCAAGTCTTTAAAATAGGCTTGGCTAATTAACCAGGCAACTCCGTAACTAATGATCCGGACAAATTCGGTCACTAATCCAGCTCGATAGCCACAGTAAATATTATAAATGATTAGCAAAATTATGATGATCGAAAGAATCATTTTGATAACCTTGCCTTAAGCCGATCAAGCTGTGATTTTAAATCAAATTGGTTTGAAATTGCGTTGTAAGCTAGCAAAATTGCGGCATCTTGATCACTAATTCCAGGAGAAAGTTGCTTCAGCTGAGCTAATTGTCGTTTTAGCAACCGAGCCGTCGTTTTCATCTTAATTGCCGAGCCTTGCCCTACAAACGTGTATTCG
>CAKQCC010000023.1 GCA_934216625.1 uncultured Lactobacillaceae bacterium | reverse complement strand
AGTTAAGGCAGCTCATTAAACGAACCCAACGGTTTCAAATCAAGGGTGGCCTGGTTAACCGACCGGAACTAAACGACCCCAATTTTGCAAATTTAAAAGCCCTACTAAAATACTTAAAACGACTTAATCAAATTGACCAGCGAATTCATAAGTCAGATTCATCTAAAATAACGACTGGTAAGTAGTTTAATACCACGTAAATTACCTAGCCAATGTAAAAGAACGATCCAAACCGGCGCAATTATGATTTCCTTGGGCAGTCGCGTTAAAAGCGCCACTTTGAAATTCATTCCGTACATCATCACTAGCCACGTGGTGTTCATCAGCGCATCGACCAGGAAAACAACCAAAACTTGCGAAATAATTAGCCGCGGCCACGAAACCGGTCGGCGAAAAAAGAAAACGCCTTCGATCCAACCAGTTACCATTGTCGATAAAGTAAAACCGGGAAAGAAGGCAATTCCGTTCAAGATCGCCCCCAGAACGTCGCTAATTCCACAGCCAATTGCGGACCAGAGTGGGCCGAACCACTTTCCAGTTAAGAAAATCGCTAAAAAGACAAAACTGATCTGAAACCAATTAGTCCCAAAACTAAACCGTTTCAAAATAATCTGGAACGCAATCATTACGCTTAACATTGCAACCCGATTGACATTCAACTTCTGAGAACGAAAATGATTAAATTGATTCAATTCTGACATCTCCTAAGTGGAGCTGCCATTTATATTTGCATAAATGGCGAATGTGGGCCTAGCACCGCAGACCACGAAGCCATTTTGTTCAGCGTCCACATTCCGTTCCGCTGACACTAAAAACGCGCTAGGTCCTACCCCATTAATCTTAAAAACTATTCTTTAATGAAATCCTTAATCCAGCCCAGAGCTAACGCCTTAGCACCCAAATGGGTCCCAATTACTGGACCGAAATAACTTTGTTCAACCGGCACTTTAGGGAACCGAGCTTTAATTCGTTGAGTCCAATACTCACCTCCCTGCGGATCATCGGCATTAATGACCACCGCTCGAACCGGATAATCAACCTTTGCGATCCGATGAGCAAAAACTGCTTCAGAGCGTTTAAGAGCTTTTTTTCGCGACCGAATTTTACCAAACGCCACGATTTGGTCAGTCCGATCGTCAAACGTTAAAAGCGGCTTGATCCTTAACAAACTGCCAACCAGGCCGGAAGCGTTTGACAATCGGCCGCCCTTAACCAAATTTTTCAAATCATCAACCACGAAAACTTCGTCAATGGTTTGCCGCAAGTCGTTCAATCGTCGCAAAATTTGTTTAACCGGGTAATTTTCTTGGGCCATCTTACCGGCCACCATCACTAAATAACCCATTAATTTGACGGTAATGTGTGAATCATACGGGATTACTTTAATCCGTTTAATCGTTGGTGCTAACGAGCAGAGCTGCCGGTACAATCCGGAAATCGTTCCCGCCAGATGAATGCTGATCACGGTATCGTACCCTAAATCAGCCAAATGATCGTAAGTTTTAATCATTTCACCCATCGGTGGCTGCGATGTACTGGGCAAATATTTTGATTGTTTTAACTTTCGATAAAACGTCCGGTTATCAATGTTGACCCCCTCATTGTAGCTTTTACCATCGATCATCACCGGAATTGGAATTACGGTAATGTGATATTTAGCTTGTTCAGCCCGCGACAAATAAGCAGTACTATCGGTAACGATTGCGGTTTTCATCAGTAAATCCCCTTTAATTATTAATGAATTAGATTATAACATTAATCAATGTTACTAAAGTAGTCATTTTGTTACAATTAACTAGTGAATCTCATTAAAGAAGTGATTATATGTCTTATGACGGCGCCTTTACCCACGCAATGTCAATCGAATTAAATCAGCAAATCAAGGGCGGTCAGGTGACCAAAATTAACCAGCCGTACCCAAACGAAATCATCATGATGATTAGATCTCATCACCGGAATTATCCGTTGCTTCTGTCCGCTAACCCTAATTACGCCCGGGTGCAAATTACTAACTTGCCTTATATTAATCCACCCACGCCAACCACTTTCGTAATGACCCTACGAAAGTACTTAAAAAGCGGAACGTTGATTGGGATTCAGCAAATGACTAACGACCGGGTTCTCCGCTTCCATTTCATGAGCAGAAATGAACTGGGTGATCTAGAACACTTAATCTTAATTGTTGAAATCATGGCAAGACACAGCAACATTATCCTGGTCGACTCAAGTGACATGACCATCATTGACGCGGTTAAACGAATCGGAAAAGAAAAGAACCGGTATCGACAAATCCTGCCCGGTTTCAAATACATTCAGCCACCTAAGCAGACTTCAATTAACCCGTTTCGTTTTAATCAATTCGACCAGTTAACGGCCATCGTTAAGAAATTTCCGAACCAGGATGTCCTGGCACATCACCTTCAGCATCTAGTTCAAGGACTCGGCAGAAAAACGGCTCAGGAACTAGCTCAATGGCTTCACCAAAGTGGTTCACTTGAGCAAAATTTCAAGCAGTTTTTCTGGCACTACAGCCATCCCCAGCCAACGTTAACCCAAACTGACCGGGGCAAAATTGATTTTTCGGTCTATAATTTCAGCCACGATTCACGTTTCAAGACCTTTCACAGTCTAAGCCAACTTCTTGATCACTATTATAATCACCGTGCCGAACGGGACCGGGTCCGTGAAAAAGGTGCCGCGTTAATTAAAGTGGCCAGAAACGAACTTAAAAAGAACCGCCGCAAGCAGAAGAAACTCAAGAAAACGTATTGGAACAGTCAGCGGGCTGGTGAAGATAAGCTTAAGGGTGAACTGCTAACCACTTACATGTATAAAATTAAGTCGGGAATGAATCAAATCAAGCTGCCTAATTTCTATCACCCTAACCAGACCGTTACGATCAAACTTTCTTACGACCGGACCCCATCCGAAAATGCTCAGTGGTACTTCAAGCAATACCGCAAGAAGCAGCACGCCAGCGTCTTCGTCAAGCAGCAGCTAAAAGCCTCGCGAGCGGAAGTCAACTATTTTCAAAACATCATGAGCCAGATTGAATTAGCTGAACCGAGCGACCTTGATGACATTAAACTCGAATTAGAACGGGGCGGTTACCTTAAGAACCACAATAATAATCCCAAACGGAACCGAAAAATGCGGTTAAAGTTAGTCAGCCGGCCCAAGCGTTTTCAAGCTGACGACGGCAGTTTAATCTACGTCGGTAAAAACAATCTTCAAAACGATCGATTAACTTTTAAAATTGCTGACAAGCGTGACACTTGGTTCCATACTAAGCAGATTCACGGTTCACACGTAATTATCAAGAATTTTAAACCGAGTGATAAAGACATTGAACAAGCCGCTACGTTAGCCGCTTACTTTTCGAAGGGGCGCGATTCAGCAAACGTTCCGGTTGATTACGTTAAAGTCAAGCACGTCAAGAAGCCGAACGGTGCTAAGCCGGGGTTCGTAATCTTTCGGGGGCAACGAACCATCTACGTTACTCCCGAAGTCAAAACTGTGAACCATTTAAGGAATAACTTTAAGCGCCGGCATTAATTATTTTTGACAAAATTTTTGACGCCTTAGTTTAGTCAAAACATCACGAAAAATTTTAGGCAGCTGAACCGTGAAGATTAAAAGCTGTCCGGTTCTGGGCTGACGAAAACCGAGTTTCCAGGCGTGCAAAAATTGACCATTCCCCCGGATCGTTTTCCGGGGGCCGTACAACGGATCCCCGACTAGCGGATGACCGATTGATTTCATATGCACCCTGATCTGATGAGTCCGACCGGTTTCAAGTCGGCAAGTGATTAAGGTATACTTAGTAAACCGCTCAATCACGTGGTAATGAGTTACGGCATGCCGACCATCACTAACGATCGCCTGTTTCTTCCGGTTACGGCGGGAACGGCCCAGCGGTGCGTCAACCGTCCCAGAATTTTCTTTAATTCGGCCGTGAACTAACGCCACGTACTCACGAACGTTAGTTTTATGCCGCAGTTGACTGGAAAGCGAATAATGGGCCTGATTATTTTTGGCCACCATCAGTAATCCCGACGTGTCTTTATCGATCCGGTGGACAATTCCGGGACGGTAGGTGCCGTTAATGTTAGAAAGCGGCGTATAAAATAACAAAGCATTAACGAGCGTGTGGTCCGGATGACCAGGTGCCGGATGAACCACCATCCCCTGGGGTTTATTCACGACTAGAACGTCACGATCTTCGTAAACAATCTCAAGCGGGATTCGTTCAGGAACCAAATTTAACTTGCGGGGAGCCGGAATTCGAACCGTAATCTTTTCACCGGTTTTAACCTGGGTTTTGGGTTTAACCGCTCGGTGATCAACTCTGATTAAATTCTTAACGATCAGCTTTTTAACCCGGGACCGGCTCAGTTTAGAAACCATTTGAGCAACCACTTTATCAATTCGACCCCGCTGGTGAGTGATCCGGAAAGACTTAATTTTCAACGTGAACCACGATTTCTAATTGGACGCCGATTAGTAATAATTAAAGCCATCAACCAAATTACGCCGATCGTCAAATCACAATCGGCTAAATTAAACACCGGAAAATTAATCAAGGTAGTTTGAAACATGTCAATTACCTGGCCGTTGACCACCCGGTTAATTAAATTACCGATGGTCCCGGAAAGCAAAAAAGCTAACGCCAATTCATAGCAAGCATCAGCCCGGCATTGATAGCAATAATACCCAATGACCACTAACGCCGTAATTGCGATTATAATCAGTAACCATCGCTGACCCGTCAACAAGTTCCAAGCTGCACCGCTGTTTTTAACGTTCGTCAACGAAAGGCCGGGAACAAACGATTTAATAATTCCGGGAGCGACGTTAGAAGCAACCCAAAATTTAAGGACTTGGTCGGAGCCCAATAAAATTATCGTTAAAATTAGCGAAAAACAAAGCCACATTTTATTTTAATCTCACTTTCAAACGATTAATTGAACGCTTGGGAATCATTAAAAAATACTGGTAACGGTTACCATGATTAGTAATCAGCAATTGATGATGAATCACACTGACTTGGTTCGCATGACTCGTCAAATTAAACCGGCGCCAATCACGATTAAACATATTTCTGACGATTAACTGATGTCCACGAAAGATCAACCGGCGAAAAACGATTTCGGGAACCGCCACCATAAAGAAAACGATAATCAAGATCAGTGAAATCCATTGAAAATGCGTCACTTCAAGCCAAAAAATAATTCCGACCAGTAAAATCACTAACGTCCAGCACCAGTCAATAATTGCGGTTAACGGGTTCGGTTGATAAAACACAAAGCGATTCATTTCGCAGGCCCCTCAAATCTGAAATACTTCTGAATTGGTTTTTCGTAATCAGCGGGATTAATGTTCAACTGATGATTAATTATCTGGGCCAGGAATTTACCAATGATCGGCCCGGTTGTTAGCCCGGAAGAGCCAAGGCCACCACCAACTAATAAATGACGGTAGTGAGGGACTCGACCGAAAAACGGGCCAAAATCACTGGTGTAGCCGCGGGTTCCAGTTCTGGTCTCAACGATCTGATTACTGGTGATTTCGTTAATCAAGTGTTGGGCCGTTGCCAGTAGTTTCTGACTGGCACTGGGTTCCGGCACTAAATCAAACTGATGATTATCTTCGTGAGTTGAACCAATTACCAACCGGCCGTTAGCGAACGGCAGGAAATCGTACTCACCTTCCGGCATCAAAACCGGGAGCTGAGAAAAGGGAATTTTCGAATTTATCTTTAAACAAATTAATTGACCCTTCTGGGGCCGAACGTCAGCCAAAATTCCTAGTGGTCGCAGCGTTTGACGAATCCAAGCTCCGGTCGCGATCACAATCCAATCAAAGTGCTCCAAATGACCGTTCACGTTCAGTTTATTCGGGCTAACCAATTGAATTCGATGTTTAACTACTCTTAAATTGATTTTCTGCGCCTGGTGAACCAAAAATTTGGTTAATCCAGAACCACTAATTTTAGCACCACCGGTTACCATCACTCCCGGCAATGAACGTGACAAAAGTGGTAATGCCGATTGAACTTCATCGGCAGACAACCGAATTATTCTACCCATCGTGGGTGCCTGAGCTCGACGCCGCAAAGCCAGTTGATACAAATCATCAACCCGTCGCCGAGAGTTCCGGGTGATGATCGTTCCGGTTTGCCGATAAACCGAATTAGGAAACGGCAATTGTTTAGCTAAATCACTCAGCAGACGAGCACCGCACCGAGCCAAGCGGTACCATTGCTGATTCCGCCGCTTAGTCAACCATGGTGAAATAATTCCGGCAGCCGCTTTAGTCGCTTGACCATGGCCATCATCAAACATCGTTACGTTGAACTGATTCGAATTAGCGCCGTGACTTAAATAATGGGCAACAAAAGTGCCGACAATTCCACCGCCGACGATCGCAACGTTTTTCATCTAATCATCCCTTGTAATTCCGAGTGCTCCAAAATTGAAAATAATCAGTCCGGAGTGAACCGTTATATAACTTGCGGCGTTTAGTCGCTCGTTTACCATAGTACCGTTCAAAAGCCAGATCACTGGTTAAAAAATATTTTGACCAGCTAGTTAGCGGTCGAAAGACTTTTCCCAGTTGTCGATACAATTGATGAACAATCTGCGGATCGGACATCCGGTGTCCATACGGTGGGTTCGAAACCACCACTCCATCGGTCAAACGGGTCTTAAAATCTTGAACAGCTAGTTGACGATAATGAAGGTCATCAAGGACTCCTGCTTGGGCCGCGTTAACCTTAACGGCATTCACCATCTTAGGATCAATATCCGATGCGTAAATCTTGAGTTGGCCAGAATGATTAATCTGGGCCCGGGCTTGATTTCTGAACTGCTCAACCCGAGAATCAGGAACCCACTCCCACTTTTCAAACGTAAAATGACGATGCAAGCCGGGAGCAATCTTCCGACCAATCAACGCCGCTTCAATTGGGATCGTTCCGGATCCACACATTGGGTCAACCAGCGGCATCGAATCCGGGTGCCAATCCGTCAATTCAATCAGCGCCGCCGCCATATTTTCTTTTAGCGGTGCAATTCCCTTTACGGTTTTGTACCCGCGCTTGAACAAACTGGGTCCGGTCGTGTCCAAAGTCAGCATCACGTGATTTTTACGAACCGAAACTTCAAGCGGATACCGAGGTCCAGATTCCGGTAACCGACCGAACCTATGGTAAACGTGACTAATTTTCTTCACGATCGCCTTTTTAACAACCGCCTGAACGTCCGGAACACTATGGAGCTGCGAGCGAACCGAACGCCCTTCTACTGGAAAATTAGCGTTCATCGGCAAAAAGCGGTCCCAGGCTAAATCATAGGTTTGCTGAAAAAGCTGATCAAACGTTAAAGCGTTAAATTCACCGACAATAATTTTAACCCGGTCGGCAGTTCGAAGCCACAGGTTCGTCTTGATAATATCATCAAGCGACCCGGAAAAACGAGCCCGGCCGTTTTCAACTCGAACCGAATATCCTAAATTACGTAGTTCACGACCGGTCAAGCCCTCGATTCCCGCGGCGGCCGTTGCTAATAACCGAAATTTTTGCATTGAATCCCTCTTCGTTATTAATCAAACAAAAAGGGCGAGGATCTAAATCCTCGCCCCAACTTGATTGCGCAAATTTTTATAAGCCACGTTCCGTACTTCAATCGTTTGTCAAGCACAAATAATTGAAGCAGTAATCATCTATCTGCAAAGGAAATTCCTTTGCCCCCACACTTGGTTCATTTTCCGTGTGTGAAGCTCCTCTACCATAATTTGAGTTCCCCGCTCGCGGGGTTTACCACGTTCCATCAGCCAGATTTCTCCAGCCATTCGTCACTGTGGCACTTTCAGAGATAATAAGGCTTAGCTAATCACCTTAACCCGTTTTCTCGCCGTTACCATTTCTGGCACCCCGGCTTATTTTTTCACCGAGCACGAACACTACAAGCATCGCAGCTTGTGCGAGAGTGGACTTTCCTCACCTGACGATTGCCAGGCGCGATTACCCGAAATTTACGCAAGAAAAATTAAATAAACTAATTTACAAACGATGTGATCCATCTTCATCATTGGACTGGGCATTATCAGGACCAAAGACCTTATTTTCAAGTCTGGTCAATCTTTGCAAGATTTCAGCGTATTGATCTGACGAGCTCTGATCGGTGGTCGTTGACAATCCAGCAGCTGGATTTCCTTCGGGTTGATTATTTGAAGAAGAAGGCGTAGAGGCAACGTTCTGATTCATAGAAATTTGTTCGTTTAATTCATCAATTTTATCCCTTAATTGATCGTTTTCTTCACGCAATTGTTGAGTAGTTTTATTAAAATTCTCATAATCACGAATTACCATATCCAAGAAACTATCAACATCAGTTGGATCGTAACCTCGCATCTTCTGTTTAAAATCTTTTTGTAAAATATCTTTCGGAGTAAAATGAATTTTTTCCATGTCTCATTACACCTCAAATCAACATATTCCCGAACAAAATAATTATAGCAAAAATTATTAGTTATTTAAACTTCCGACGCCGTTTTTCTTCATAATTTATTTCGTATTCATTAGCCGCTTCTTGCAAATCATCCATCGTAACCAAAGTGATCGGGTAAGTTTTGATTCGACGGATCCGTTTAATCGCCCGGTAATCATACTTACTTTGCCCCGGATAGTCAGGGTCATAGATCATTAGCGCCCCATCCGTGTGGGCAAGCATAAAATGCTGATAAGCAAAAAGCTGACGGGGGGATTGGTAATCAGTGCTAGAAACCGTTCCCGAAAAATCAGCTCGATGAATCGTTTTAATCATTCGATGCTGATTTTTAGAATTCCACCGCTGGCCAAAGTTTAGGAACGGTCGCATCACAGCAATTTGATAACGATTCCGGTAAGTTTGCTTCAAACGATCGGCTACCGATACCGACCACTGTTCGACCCCCAATTGAGCACCGGTAATCAGCCAATCATAACCATTCAGGATTGCTTGAGTAATCTGATCCTTCAAAACTGATTTAATTATCATTAATTTAGGGTCTCGGTCGCCAAAAATTGACAGCTCATAGCTTCGGTAACCGGTAATCCACAGTCTTTTCAATTTAAATAATCTTACTTTCAAATTTATTAATAATTAATTTCCTTATCAAAGTTCCAATTGTTATAATAGCACTAAATGGGTTAATAGGCGCAATTCAAGGGGATATTAAAACGAAAGTTAATTATCCAAACGGACTCAGTGCTAACCGAACACAATCGAAAGGATTCGCTACATATCACAGCCGGCGTTTAAAGACGTTCGGTGACCGTGGAATGTCGTTAGAACAGGAAGTCAACAAGAGTAACGCCTACTATCTATCCCGAAGAATTGCGGTTGTTCACAAGAAACCAACCCCGATCAACATCGTTCGGGTGGACTACCCCAAACGAAGCCGGTGCGTAATTCGGGAAGCTTACTTTAGTCACGCGTCCACTACCGACTATAATGGAGTGTACAAAGGATATTACATTGATTTCGACGCCAAGGAAACCAAGAGTAAAACGGCCTTTCCGCTCCGAAATTTTCATCGCCACCAAGTTGAGCACATGCGAGAATGTGTCCAGCAAGGTGGAATTTGCTTTGCATTAATTAAATTCGTAAAAACCAACGAAATTTATGTTTTAAAGGCCACCGATTTATTTTCGTATTGGGATGCCCAAGCCCACGGCAGTCGGAAGTCAATTCCGAAAGCTGTAATCGACCAGCGTGGCTACTTAATCAGGTATCAACTACAGCCTTTAGTACCTTATCTAAAGGGTGTTAATAAAATAATTCACATCTAAAAGGAGATTCATTCGATATGAAACCCAGAGGCAGAACTCAAGCG